>JACQHI010000317.1 GCA_016199105.1 Lentisphaerota bacterium
TATGGAGGGCGGGCGGCCTCGACCGCCGCGAGCTTAAGGATCGGTAGGATTAAAACGGGATAATTTATGAAATCCACAACGATACCATCCACGACCGGCGCATCCCCCTTCGCGAGGCCGCTACGGCGGGACAGGCGCGGCGTGGCCCTGATCCTGGTCCTCGGCATGCTGGCCATCCTCATCATCTCGGCCGTGACGTTCGCCGTCAGCATGCGCACGGAGCGCGCCGCCGCGTTGTACTACGCCAATAATTTGAGGGCCAAACAGTTGGCGTATGCGGGGTTGGCGCGGGCCATGGAGCATATCCGGCTGGACATGGGGTCCAATGTTCAGGCCGCCAATGCCAAAGTGTATCCCGCCTGGGATGCTCAGAGCTCCTTTCAATGGCGCACGAACATGACGCTGATCACGAACCTCTCCTATATGTGGGACACGAACATGACGCTGATCACGGCCAATATGACCAATTTCGCGAGTTCCAGTAATCCGATATTTATCGCCGAATCCCTGAGTTCCAGTAATCCGGTGTTTATCGCCGCTATCCCGCCGTTTATTCCGGCGGCGCTCACCGGCAGTGTGGTTGCGGTGGATAAGGCGTGCACGAATGCGAGTCCCGCAAACAACACATGGATTTATTACCATAATTTTGTCGTGTCGGTCGTCTCCAATCAGGGGGGGGGCTTCACCACAAACCGGCTCATTCTGGGGCGCGTTTCCTATCTGATCGTCAACTGTTCGGGGCTGCTCGACGCCAATCTGGCCGGCAGCCCGACGGTCGCGCGCGGGCTGGGCGCCAGTCCGGCCGAAATCGTGCTCAACGGGCTGCCGGAATTCAGCGTGGGCGGCCCAGGCTTTTTTTTAAATCAACGCGCGAATATTGACAAGCGATATGAGATGCTGGACGAGTTGGCGGCGCTCAATCTCCTGCCGCAATACAACAAGTTGCCGGAAAATTTCGCCACTTATTCCGGCGCGGGGACGAACTACGTGACCGCAAACAACACGCTGGCGGGCCCGGTGTTCCTCGACGCCAATATTACCAATCTGGTCGCGAACCGACCGGCCATCACCAATGCCTTTGGCCAGGCGGGGCTCACGGGTTTCGGCTACGGCGGATTCAGTAAACCGGATATTCTTTACTGGAACTTGATCGATTATGTGGATACCAATTCCCTGCCCAGCAGCCCCATTTATGGCGTGGATAGCGCGCCCTGTTTCAGCGAGATCGTCGTCGAAAGCGTCGTGACGCTGGACACGCCTGGGATAGGACCGGGCATGAGAAATTACCGGGTTCAGCCGACAATCCAGGTTGAAATGTTCGCCCCTTTGTCCACTACTTCTTCCGTGTTTACACTCGATCTGAATTGCTCCGTCTCCCTGGTGTCGGCGTCAGTGCCTGGCTTCAGCATGGCTTCCAACACGGTATCCGTCCCAACGAGCAATGCTCCTCCGAATACTTATGCTATGGCGCCGAATATGCCGACTCCCCTGCTGGGGGCGGACGAGGTGGCTGCTCAGGACATAAATTACATCCTGAAGGTTGATAGACTGGTCCTCACAAATGCAGTGGACAATGTCCTTATGGATGTGTTGACCGCTCCCATACAGTTCTCCATCACACATAGGACGCCTCCTCCGCCTTATGCCGCGACTTCCGCCGTGGCGTCCGCGGAGGCTCAGGATCCGCGATTCAATGCCTATACCAACGATTGGGTCGTGCGCGCCGGAGATTCGAGAGGAACGACCAATCTTGCCACCGTGACTTATCTGGCCGGTCTGCCGAATGGTGACAAAGATGTCGTGACGTTCGTGGCCAACACCAACTTGCAGGTGGTCGGAGAACTCGGCTATCTGGCGTATGACAAGGGGAGAACGGTCCGGCTTTGCGGTCCGAATCCGCACCGTGTGGTGGACACGTTCACGGTGCGAACCAACGCGTTCATGCGGGGCCTGGTGAATCCCAACACCCGGCAGACGAATGTCATTGCCTCGGTGTTTAACGGGATGCCCAAAGACCAATACCCCGGAGGGCCATCCAATCTGGTCACTTGGCTGGTGGCCCAACAGATCGAGACATTTTTCATGCAAACCAACACGTGGGCGTCCACGAATGCGGGGTCCAATGCGTTCCTCAACGTTTCGGATATTGGGAAGGTGGACTATTTTTCCGCTGACGACGACCTGACCCGCGAGTCCTTCGTCCGCAATGCGTCGGGGCTGTTCAGTCCGGGACAGAATTTGTTCACGATTCTCGTCGAGGCGCAAGCGAGTCCCGGCGGCATGTTCAACGTCTTGCCTCCGCGCCAGCGCGCGATCGCGCTGGTCTGGAGGGACCCCTATACCGGTGAGTTCGTGATCCGGTCCTTGAAATGGCTCATGTAATTGAATTTTTCCCCGTGGACGCGGCGCCCCCGCCGCGTGTTCGGGCCAAAACACGCGGCGGGGGCGCCGCGTCTACATGCGCCATCAAAAGAACATGTTGACAGGGTTCGCCTGTCCCACTAACGTTACCCGGAAATTTCCTAACAAAACATCGAATTTTTCCCCGATGAAAAATTCGATATAAGGGAGGCGTTTATGGTCCGGTTCGTCATGGTTTTGCTGGCGGCGTTGATCCTGGCCGGGGCGGACGCGCGGGCGCAAACCGCGATTCGAAAAGCCGCACCGGCGCCCGGGGCCGTGCCGGTCGGCGCGCCGGCGGCGACGGTCAAAATCCGGAGTTTGACCGTGGACAAGGTCAAGACGCCCGAGTATTCGTCGGACGCCTCGGAATCCACGGGGGCCTCGAAGCAGTGGGGACGCGTGTCGGTGAAGTACGACACCGCCCCGGAATGGGCGGACGACCTGGAGTTCCGTTATTTTGTCGTGGTCAAAAACAAGGACCGGCAATCGGTCATGTTCACCGCGAACATGAGCTATATCGAGGTGGCGAAGGGGGTTCATCACAGCGCCGTTTTTCTCCGCCCCAACACCCTCGAACGGTATGGCGAGATCGAGCAGGCGGCGGTGGAGATTTATTACAAGGGCGAACTGGCGGCCTCGGAGTCCACCCTGAAGGATGACAAGTCGCAATGGTGGCGCACGGCCAAGGTGAAAACCCTGGACGGCATTCTGCTCAACCGCGATCAGACCCCCTTCGCCTTCGTGGCCTGGGATAATTACGAGACCATCAAGGCCCGGTAACGAGTATGATCCTGACAAAGGCAGTTAAACTACGAAACACGCGAAAAACACGAAAGGAATTGCCCATACAACCAATGTGGGTTCTGTTCATAACCCAAAAAATACAACCACTGATTACACGGATGAAACAGATGGGAAGTCAAATTGTGACCGTATCCATGCCATCCTGCGAAGCGCGGGACGAGTCCGTGGTTAATATTCTTTTTTTGCGCCGTTTCTCATGCATTCGGTTGCCATGGCTTTCTCAATATTTTCGCGCTTTTCGCGTGTTTCGTAGTTACAATTGATTTCAGAATTACGATGAGCTTTTTCAAGCCCAACCGCGTCCTGGCGATCGATATCGGGTCCTGCGATCTGAAAGTGGGGGAGTTCACCGTCCGGAAGAACGGCATCGAGCTGACCCAGTTCGACGTGCGGTCGCTCGGCGTCGATCCGAGCAAGGATGAGGATCCCACCCCATCTATCGTCACCTCCATTCAGGCCGCCGTGAAGGAGAAAAACATCCGGCCGGCGCCCGTGATCGTGTCCGTGTCGGGGCAGGCGGCTTTTTTGCGGCTGGTGAAACTGCCGCCGGTCAAGCGGGACAAAATTTTCCAGACGGTCCAGTTCGAGGCCCAGCAGAATGTGCCGTTCCCGATCGACGAGGTGGTCTGGGACTATCAGTTGATGGGGTCCTCCCAGCATGAAATGGATGTGATGCTGGTGGCCATCAAGGCGGATATCGTCCAGAACATGACGGATTGCATCGAGGCCGCCGGGCTGGAGGTGGAGCTGGTGGATGTGGCACCCATGGCCCTGTACAACGCGGTCCGCTATAATTACACGGACCTCACGGGGTGCACGCTGGTGATCGATATCGGGGCGCGGTCCACCAACCTCGTCTTCATGGAGGAAAACCGTTTCTTCAGCCGGAACCTGCCCATCGTGGGCACCGGCAACGCCGTCACCCAGCAGTTGATGAAGGAATTCGCCCTGGACTTCAAGGCCGCCGAGGAGATGAAAAAGGCCCAGGCCAGCGTGGCGTTCGGGGGCGCCTATGAGGATTACGCGGACAAGACGCTGTCCAAGGTGTCGAAAACCGTCCGCAGCGCCATGACGCGACTCCACGTGGAAATCGAACGGTCCATCAATTTCTACCGGACCCAGCAGGGCGGCAACCGGCCGGACCGGATTTTTCTGGCCGGGGGCAGCAGCCTGATCACGCGGACGGACGAGTTTTTCAAATCCAAGCTGAAGCTGGAGGTGGACTATCTCAACCCGTTCCGCAACGTGATGGTGAGCCAGGCCATCTCCGCCGAGGATATCGGCGGGAACGCGCATGTCCTGAGCGAGGTCGTGGGCGCGGCGTTGCGGCATGCCTTCCCGTGTCCCCTGGAAATCAACCTGTTGCCGCCGCGCATCGCGGCCGAGCGGGCGTTTCGCCGGAAACAGCCCATCCTGATCGCCGCCGCCGCCGGCGTGGTGTTGATCGTGCTCTGCTGGTGGCTGTATTTTTCGCGGATGGCGGCGGTGACCGGCGAGCGGCTCGCGAAGGTGCGGAGCCGGGTGGAGCAGCTCGAAAAGGTGGAGCTGCGGTTGAAGGAGGTCGAGGGCCGCCTCCTGCTGGTGTCGAAACAGGCGGAGCAGCTCGCCGGAATCGTCCGGCTTCGAACGGAATGGCTGGAGACGTTGAACGAAATCCACGCCTGCATGCCGGACGGCATGTGGCTGGTGTCGTTCGTCCCCATGGCCGCCGTCCCGCCGCCGGGGCAACCGCCCCCGCCGGTGAAGCAATATTCGCATATTCAAATCAAGGGCATGCTGTTCGCCGACAAGGCCAGGGACAAGTCCATTCCGGATTTTGTGGAGCGCCTGAAAAAGAATCCGCTGTTCGGCGAAGGCACGAAGATCGAACTGGCCCCGTTGCCCAGCCTGGACGATTATGCCCGCGAGTTCACCATTCTGGTCGGCTTGAAGAAACCGCTTTCATGAACCTGAAAAAATACAAGGGCTTGCTGATCGCCGGCGGCGTGGTTCTGGTCCTGCTGGCCGTGGCGGGCTTTCTTCTCTATTCCTCCATGTCCCGCTACGCGCAGGGAAAGACCGACCTGCAGGCGGAGATGCAAAAGCTCTCCCAGCTCAACAACCGCGAGCCGTTCCCTTCCCAGACCAACATCGCCCAGGTGACGACAAATCTGCTGATTCAGGCCGGCGTGTTAAAGGAGATGAACGAGCAATTGCGCGAAGGGCAGGTGGAGCCCCAACAGATGGAATCCGCCGAATTCGGGCTGCTCCTGGAAAACGGACTGCGGGCCATTCGCGCCTCTTTCGCGACCAACGGGATTATCCTGCCGCAAAGGATGTCGTTCGGATTCGATCGTTACGCGGGCGGGCAGCCTCCCCGGGACCTGGATATTCCCCGCCTGGTCCAGCAGCTTCGGATCATCGACAATTTGTGCAAAATCCTCGTGGCCGCCGGCATTGCGGAACTGCAGGTCATTTCACGGGAGGAATTCGAAACCATGGCCGGCGCCGCGCCTCCACGACCGGGGCAGCCGCCGTCCGCGGACAAGGTGGGAACCATCGGTCCCAACGAGTTGTATGGGAAAATGCGCTTCAAGCTGGTCTTTCGCGCCAAGGAAAGCGCCGTGCTGGAAGTCTTGAACGCCTTGGCGGCCCATGAGATGTTCACGGTGATCACCGTCCTCGAAAAGGCCAACCAGAAGCAGGGCTTGAGGGATGTCGCTTTTTCTCCCGCAGTCGCCCCCGCCGCCCCGCCTGGCGGGGCCGCCGCGGGGGGGGCGATTCCCCGCGAGCAGCGGGTGGTGATCGGCAGGGAGGAAGTGGATGTCAAAATGGAAGTGGATGTCTACCGGTTCGCGCCGATTCCGGATCAACCGGCCCGAGAGAGGTGATAGGTGTTGGGTTGTAGTTAAAAGTGATTTGAGATAATTGTAGTAACGAAAAGGTGGAATGCGGTGAATTTGCGATTCAACGATCTGGGCAACTGGGGAAAGGCCAATTACGAAAAGGCGATCCTTTTCGTCGTTTTGCTGGGGCTGCTCCTGTCCGTGGGCTATCTGGGCCTTCAAATCGGAGTCGCGCTCCAGGAATTGGCCCAGGCCAAGTGGGAACAGCCGGATTCCCCCTCCAAGCCGGCCAAGACAATGGATTTGGCCGACCTTTACATGGCCGCCTCGGAAATTTCCGATCCCTTCCAGATTCCCGCGTGGACCAATCGCCTGATGGTGGCGGAGCTCCGCGTGAGTTGCGTCAAGTGCGGCAAGCCCATCCCGTATGCGACCGAGCGATGTCCCTTCGTCGCCTGCGCTGCGCCGCAACCCCCGACGGGTGACGGAGGGCCCGGGAAGGATAGCGATGCGGACAACATGCCGGATGTCTGGGAAAAACAATACGGATTAAATCCTCATAATCCGGAGGACGCGCAAAAGGATCCGGACCAGGACGGCTACACGAATCTGGAGGAATACCGGGCTGGAACCGGCCCCGCCGACTCCAAGAGCTTTCCGCCGCCGGTTTTCAAGCTGCGCCTGGTCAAGACCCAGAGGCTGCAGTTGAATATCGAATTCAAGGGCGTCCAGGCGATGAGCGCGACGCAGAACGTTTATGTGGTACGGAACAAGAAGACCGGTCAGGATTATTACTTGAACATAGGCGACATGGTCCAGGGATACCAGGTTGTTGGTTTTGAGAAAAAAGAAAGAAAAGTCGTTCGCGGGGGGATCACGGTCGTCGAGGATGTGTCCGTTCTCAAGCTCAAGAAAGACAACCGGATCATCGAATTGACGGTGGGCAGGGGGGGGGAGGGCGAACTGGCCGTCCAGGTGAAGTTTTTGCTGGATGGGAGCCTGTCCGCGGCGCGGCTGGGCGAAGATATAACCGTGAAAAGCTTTTCGTACAAAGTCATTGACATCACGGCAGATAATGTTTTACTTATGGATAAATTGTCCGGCAAAAAATATCTTGTCACGGCTTCTGCGAGTACGGAGTCCGCGGTCTCCGGTTCCGGGAGCGCCAAAACGGAACCGGCGGACGACGAAGAGGAAGATTGACGGTTCAATGATTTTCAGAATCATCTCCATTCTTGCCGTAACGGCGATATGTTTTTTGCCGGCGGTCGCCCAGGATGAGCCCGCCCCCGCTCCCGAGCCCGTGGCGGTTCCCGCCGAGCCGTCCGCGGGTCTTCAGTCCGACGTTCCTCCCCCGTCGGATGCAGCCGCTCCCGAGCCCGTGGCGGACGTTCCGGCTGTTCCCGCCGAGGCGCCATCCGGAGACACGACGACCGATGTTGCCACTCCGGTTGCGTCCGAACCCGCCCGCCCCTCGCCACTCGGGACAAGCGGTGAGCCTGTCGAACCCGCCAGCGGTGAGTCTGTCGAACCCGCCCGCCCCTCGGCACTCGGGACAAGCGATGAGCCTGTCGAACCCGCTTCTGCTGAGCCGACTGCTGTTGCCGTGCCTGTGCCGGCCGAGGCGACGGATTCGGCAGGCTCACCGCGGGCGGAAACCGCAACGGAAACGCCTGCCGAAGCGCCGCCGGCCGCTCCGTCCGCCGAACCGGCTGTTGTTGCCGTGCCGGAGCCGGCCACGCCGGCGGATTCGACAGGCTCACCGCAGGCGGAAACCGGCGCGGGTGCCGAGGAAGCTCCCAAGGTCGTGGAACCCGCTAGCCCCTCGACACTCGGGACAAACGCCGAACCCGCCCGCGGTGAGCCTGTCGAATCCGCCGGGGAGGCTCAAACGCCGGCGCCGACCGGCAAGGCCGTGACGGAACACCGCGAGCCGGCAGGGGAGAGACGGGGCTTCTGGCGGAGGTTCTTCTCGTCGAAATCGGAATCGAGCCAGGTCGAAGCGGATATGGATCGAAAGGAATTGGAGGAAATCCAGAATCTCGTCAAGCAGGATATCGAAGCGGCGAACGGAAAAGCCACGCCGGAAGAGAATGCGGTCGAGGTCAAGGAGTTGAGCGAAAAAATCCTCACCCCACAGGAGGAGGTGGCGATGCAGGAGGAGATTCGCCGCCAAGCCAAGGAAATCGAGGGGATGAAGGCGCTGGATGCGGCGAACGGGTCCATGCAAAAGGGCGAATGGGAAGCGGCTCTCAAGCAGTTCAATCAGGCGCTCCAACTGATTCAAAAACGTCCCCAGACCATGGAAATTCGCAAGAAAGCCATGAGCAGCCAGGCGGAGTGCGAATACCGGATGGCGCTCGATTTCTACGGCAAGGGGAACCGCACTGAGGCCATGGCGGCGGTGGATCGGGCCCTGGGGTATGACGGCGCCCACCGGAAGGCCATGCGCTTGCGGGACAAGCTGAAAATTATCGCGGCGCCTCCGAAGACACCGAAGGTCCCTCTCGCCTGGGAAGAAGAGAGTTTCCTCGACAAGGAGGCCAAGATCGCCGGTTACATGAAGAAGGGGAAGGACTACATTACCATCGGGGAATTCGACAAGGCGCGGCTGGAATTCCGCAAGATTCTCCTGCTCGACAACAACAACGTGGACGCCAAGAACAATCTGAAGCTCATCGCCGAGCGCCAGATGAAGATCAACACGAAAGGCATGGAGGCGACCCAGAAGGATATGCTGCAGGAGGTCCGCGGCAAGTGGACCCCGCCGCCCGCCAAGCTGTCGAGCCGCAAGCTGGAGGAGACGAAAGACGGCGGCACCATCATGACGTCCCAGGAGCGCCAGAAATTGATCCAAAAA
>JACQHI010000318.1 GCA_016199105.1 Lentisphaerota bacterium
GGTAGCGCTGCAGGCGGGTGAAACCTGAGTTCCGGATTTCGGAAAAATCCACAATCCAAAATCTAAAATCCAATGCGGCATACAACCTGCTTGGCAGCGTTAGTGAATGAATGCCTTAACCGATGGAGCTTTATCCATGGCTGATGCGGAAGAAAAATCGGTGGCCGATGAGGCGCTCAAAGACGTTGAAACGCGCACCAACACCCGCCTGCGCCAGAAGTATTTCGTCGAAAAAGACAAGATTTTTTCCAGCATCCAACTCTCGGCGGACCGGAAAGAACGGGCCTATTCCAAGGTCATCCCCCGCCGGCGGGTGACCCTGTCCAAAACAGTCGTGGTCCCCACGACCAGCGCGCCCAACGCTCTGGAGGGAGACATCCGGGTGCAGTCCATCAAGGACGGGCAACGCACCAAGAAACTGCTCATCCACTGTCCCTGCGGACGGCACACGGAACTGAATTTCGAATACAACACGGAATCGAAATGAGCTATGAGCGCAAAACTCGGTTGGATTTGCCTAGGGTGAGACAGGCTTCCAGCCTGTCACGTTCATCCTTGAAGAAAACAGGCTGGAAGCCTGTTCCCGTGAGGGACGTTGGCCCGTCCCAATGGGACTCACGTTCACGCCTGATCGCGCCAGCCCTCGCGGTCGGCGCCATCCTCATGTTGATCTCCGGTTGTACCACCGCCCAGCGCGGCCGGGATTTCGGTTTCTGGGCCCAGTCCGGCGAACCGATGAACCTGATCCGCTTTATGCCCGCCCAGGCCAGGCCGACAATCAAAGCAACCGATTCCATCGCCCTGCTTCCGCTTTTGGGCGCCATGCCCCAATCCAATCTCGCCGCGCTGAACAAGAGTCTTCTGGCGGAAGCCCGCTTTTATTTTCAATGTTCCGTGGCGGAGGTGGACCGGGATGGGAAAATGGCCGAGTACCTGACCCCGTCCAATCTCATGCCGATGAATGGCCTCTTCAATGTGCAGGAGGCGGCCCGGATCGGACGCCTGATCGGCGCCACCCATGTGCTCTGCGGCCGGATTCAGCAGGCCCGCCTGGATCCGCCTCAGCGCCTTCAACTTCACTTCACGCTGGTGGAAACCGCCTCCATGAAATCGCTCGTGGACATGGTGGCGCAGTACGACGCCGGCGAGCAAAACGTGGCGATCGAACTGGATCGCTATCTTCGCCTGCGTTCCAGCCGGAAATACGACCAGGGCAGCCTTGAAATTGTGCTCCGTTCCCCTTCGGAATACGGAGCGTTCGTGGCCGTGCAGTGCATGCGGGCCCTTTCGGAACGCCTTTGGGGGGGCAAAGGACTTAAGAAAATAGTGACGCCGGCCGATCAGTAGGGCGGACAAGTATGGTTCACGGTTCAACCGTGAACCGTTGAACCATGCCGGCGGGAGGATGTCATGAGTGTGGAACGAATACCGGATGAGTTGTCGGCGGAAGCGGCCCGGGTTTCAGCGTCATCGGTCGGCAACGCACAGCGTCAACGGACTCAGGAAACGGACCGTTCCCGCGAAGCGCTGGACAAGCCGAATGCCGATCCCGCGCAGCGCTGGACAAGCGAAGACAAGCTGAACGTTTCGCCTTTAACCCAATTCATGGCCGACACAAAAGTCGCACTGGAGAAGGAAATGGCGATCCGACAGGATAAACTGGACGACGTTCGTTCCCGGCTGGGCAAGGATTTCGACATTTCCGATCAGCAGATCGATACCATCATCGATCGAATGCTGAACAATTGATGAACGGCCCCGATAGCCGGTCGCCCGCCGCAGCGGGCTACCGGCTATCGGGGCCGTTCATCAAGACGGCAATTTTTGCCCCAGCCCTGCCTCCCTTCCCTTCGCTTTCACCTTAATTAATCTCGGACCTCCGGCTTTGTCCCCGATCGAGCAACCCTCCAACCGCCGAACCGTGAACCCTGCCGGTGGCACACCGCCTGCTATGTATCCCAGGCATGAACGCAGGTGTGTACAAAGCGACTACAGGACTGCTCCATCAATCTCTGCGAATGGATGCCCTGGCCGATAACCTGGCCAACAGCAATGTGCCGGGCTATCGCCGTTCCGTGACCTCAACCCGCCCTTTCCTGGGCCTTTTAAAAGCCTCCCTGGGCGGCGATATGCCGGAAGACGGCACGAGGGTCAATCGCATTGCGATCGATTTCACCCCCGGCTCCTTGAAACAAACCGATCGCCCGCTGGATTTCGCCATAGAGGGAGACGCTTTTTTCGTCGTTAAACAGGGCGACAAGGAATACTACACCCGGAACGGCTCCTTCACCCTGGACGCGGACGGCAATCTGGTCACTCACAGCGGGTTGACGGTGGGCGGCGACATCACCCTACCCGAGGACGTTTCCCTTCAACAGTTGACCGTATCCCACGATGGAATTCTACGGAGCGGTGGGCGGGAGCTTGGCACGCTCCAGATCAAGACCTTCTCCGATCCGCAACGGCTGCAACGGGCGGGGCCCTCCCTCTTTTCGGCCCCCGCCGATTTGACCCCGGAAGACCCGGGCGAGCAGGCGAAGATCGTGAACCGCGCGCTCGAGAGCAGCAACACGTCCATTTTCACGGAAATGACGGACATGATCGCCTGTACCCGCAATTATGAGGCCTGCCAGAGGATGCTGACCATTCAGGACGGCATGGAAGGCTCGATGATCAACAAGATCGTGTAGAACGCCAGATCACACAGAAAGCGAGGTCGCCATGGAACGCGCATTATGGACAGCCGCCTCCGCCATGCGGGCGCAGGAACTCTATATCGACACCATTGCCAACAATCTGGCAAACGTCAACACCACGGCCTTCAAGAACAGCCGCACCAACTTCCAGGACATGCTCTACACGGCGCTGACCACCGCCGGCGCCCCGACGGCGGACAGCCAGATTCCGGTGGGCATCCAGGTCGGGCACGGCACCCGCGTGGTATCGGTCTCCAAGCTCTTCGACCAGGGCGCCATCAAGGAAACAGGAGCGCCTCTCGATTTCGCCATTGAGGGAGACGGTTTCTTTCAAGTCGCCCTTCCCGACGGCACGAACGCCTATACGCGGGACGGAACCTTCAAAATCACCGGCGCCGGCCAAGTCGTGACCAGCGACGGTTATTTGGTGAATGGGTTCGACACCATCGACCCCGACACCACGGAGATCACGGTCGCCCCCGACGGCACCTTCTCCACCATCGTGAACGGCGCCCAGGTTCAAAAGACACGGGTCACGCTGGTTCGCTTCATGAATCCGGAAGGCCTCCGAAGCATCGGACGCAATCTGTACACGGAGACCGACTCCAGCGGCGCCCCGCAGACCGGCTCCAACCCCGGCGAAAACGGGACCGGCACGCTGGCCCAGAAATTCCTGGAAAACTCCAACGTCAAAGTGGCGGAGGAACTGGTCAGCATGATCACCGCCCAACGCGCCTACGAGGCGAGCTCCAAGGCGATCAAGGCCAGCGACGAGATGATGACCGAAGCCAACGGCCTGAGGCGATAACGGTTCGCGCGGGCTGCAAACGTATAAATGGCGGAAACACTTCGATGAACAGACGGAACTACAACGTCCGATTTTGGATTTTCCCGAAATCCGGAACTCAGGTTTCATCCCGACCTCTCGGAGAGTCGGGACGCCCTCCGCCCTTGCCTTTTCCCGCCCTCATCCCTTGCCTTTTCATGGCCCTTCTCGTCCTCACGGCCCGCGCCGACGACAAGAAAGTGCTCAATATGCTCAGCCAGACGGAGGTCCTTGGATCCCACATTCGGCTGGAGGAACTGGTCGCCGACAAGACCGCCCTCCCCGCGGCTTGGGGCGACCGTGTCGTGTTGAAAGCCCCCGAGGCCGGCAAATCGGCCACCGTCTCGTTGCTCACCATCGCTTATGCCCTGCAAAAGTATCCCGATATGGGCCAGGTCACTCTCCGCGGGACGGAAAACACCGTCATCAGCCGTGCGGCCGTGCCCCTGCCGATGGATCGGATCCGGGAGGCGGCGGAAGCCTATGTCCGCGCACACGAGCATTGGAGCGGCGACTCCGTGGACGTGGTCTGCGAAACGCCGGCCCGGGCGATCAAAGTGCCGGTCGGGAAACTGTCCTTGCAGGTCAGCAGTTTCGAGGAGGAGACCAACCGGCCGGATCGTTATCGCTTCCAATTCAACGTCCGGGTGGACGATACGATCGTTCAAACGTTTCAAGTCCCCGTCCGGGTGTTCCCCATCCGGGAAGTCTGGGTGGCCACGCGCGCCTTGTCGCGCGGCCATGTGCTGACCGCCGAGGATGTCCAACCCAGCTTCATGCCCCTGCAGGACAGCGCTTCATCCGCGGTCGGCGTCGGGGACCCGGTCATCGGTCTCGAACTGAGCCGCGGCATCAAGGCGGGGCAAACCCTCGCCCGGCCCATGCTCCTGACCCCCCTCTGCGCGCAAAAGGGGGATATGATCCTTGTCCAGGCCGCCAAGGGCAACCTTTCGATTTCGCTGCAGGCCAAGGCCCTGGCGTACGGACGCAGGGGCGACCGCATCCAATGCATGAACGAGCGCACCAAGCGCCGGATCATGGTTCAACTGACGAACATCAAAGAAGGATCGGTGGATTTCGCCGGTCCCAGCGAGGGCACACAACAATGAAAACAACTCGGCCTCTTCATTCAGGTTTCCACGTCGGCCGCTTTGCGGCCAAGCGGCCACTTGCCAAGCGACGTGGCAGGTTTCATCCCTCATCTCTTGTCTTTCGGCCTTTTCATTCAGGTTTCAGGTTTCATCCCTCATCCCTTGTCTTATGGCTTCTGCTGGTTTTCGCGTTTCTGATCGGCCGTCTGCCGGCCCTGGCGGAAGACAGCAAACAATGGGCTTTGGCTTCCCGCCTGTACACCGATGTCAAGGCGCATCGCGTCGGCGACCTGCTCACGGTCCTGGTGATGGAATCGTCATCCTCCACCAAGGAGGCCAATTCCAAGACCGACAAGAAAACGGCTTTGTCGGGAAACCTCTCCTTCTTCCATCCCAGGATGGACAACAATCCGACGGCATGGACCAACGTGGTCATCCCCGCTTTCAGCGCGGAGGCCGCCCGTAATTTCGAGGGCAGCGGGACCATGAAGAACGAGGAAACCGTCACCTCGACCATCACGGTCCGCGTCATTGAAGTCCTGCCCAACGGCAACCTGCTCGTGGAAGGCAAGCGGTTCATGAACATCCAGGGCGAAACCCTGACCTACCTGCTCTCCGGCACGGTCCGGACCACCGACATCACCCGCGACAACACGGTCAAATCCACATCCATCGGGGATTTGAACATCCAGACCCTTTCGCAAGGCACCATCGCGCGCAACCAGAAAAAAGGTCTCTTCACGCAAATCGTGGACTGGGTCAACCCGTTCTAGGAACACCGCCATGAAAAACATTGCCCTTCGACTCTTCGCCCTGCTGTTGGGCGTGTCCGCGCTGACGGCCCGGGCCGCCACGGAACTCCGCATCAAGGACATCGCCCGGATCGCGGAAACCGAACCCATGGAATTGATCGGCTACGGCCTGGTCGTGGGCCTGAACGGCACCGGCGACAAGGATCTGACCATGACCAAGCAGACCCTCGCCAACGTTTTGGAGAATTTCCTGATGTCCGTTGACATCAAGGACATCAAGAGCAAGAACGTGGCGGCGGTGATGGTCACGGCCAAGCTCAACCCCTTCCATCATGCGGGCGACAAGGCGGACATCACCGTGAGTTCCATCGGCGACGCCCGCTCGCTCCAGGGCGGCCAGCTCCTCATGACGCCCCTGCTCGATCCGGAAGGCAAGGTCTATGCGCTGGCCCAGGGCAGCCTGACGGTGGGCGGCTACAACGTCGGCGTGGGCGGACCCGGCGGGGCCCAGATCATCAAAAACACGCCCACCTCCGGAACGATCGCCGGCGGGGCCATGCTGAAATACGGAAACTCCATCGCTTTCCACGACACCGGCATTCTGCGGCTGGTGCTGCGCCATCCCGATTTCACCACCGCCGAACGGACCGCCGACGTGATCAACAAGACCTTCAACGGCATCGCGCTGGCCAAGGATGCCGGCACGATCCTGGTGGAAATCCCGCAGAACACGCTCGACAGCGACCAGGTGGCGACCTTCATCGCGGGGCTGGAACTGCTTCCGGTCAAACCCGATACCAAGGCCAAAATCATCATCAACGAACGCACCGGCACCATTGTGATGGGCAACGACGTCAAGATCGCCCCGGCCGTGGTCGCCCACGAGAACCTGACCGTGAGCATTAAGTCCGAACTGACGGCCTCCCAGCCCACCGCCCCATTCGGTGGCGGGGCTCCGATCGTGATGGAAGGCGTCACCACGCGCGTGGACAATCCCAAGGCCAAAATACTGGCTCTCGAAGAAACCGCGACCGTGCAGGAACTGGCCAACAACCTGAATAATCTCGGCGCCACCACGAGCGACCTGATCGCCATTCTGGAAGCCCTGTCGCAGGCCGGCGCGTTGCAGGTCGAAATCGTCACGATGTAAGAGGATGCTCATGGATCCCACCGCTATTTCCTCCACCAACCTTCAGTCCAATGCGGCAAGCGGTCCCATTCGGACGAGAGTCCCCGATCTCCCGATCGGGGCCAACGTCCCTCACGGGAGATGGGACCCACGCCCTATTCCCGCCACAAACGTTAGCGCCGCCGTTTCCCGAACGCCCGCCGCGGACAAGGAAAAGGCCGTGCTGAAACAGGCGTGCGCGGACATCGAGGGCATCTTCCTCAGCATCCTGCTCAAAGAGGGCCTGCAAGCCTCGCCGATGAAGGCAGAAGCGGAAACCCCCGGCGGCCACGAACAGATTCAGGGCTACGCCATCGAACAAGCGGCCCGCGACCTGGGCCAGCAGGGGTCCTTTGGCATCGCCGATGCTTTGTACGAAGAATTATCCAGTTTGAAATAACACCCATGAAAATCGCTCAGCCAGTCATGCCGGAAAACGAAAGGCAGGAACATCTCTCCCGCCTGAACGAGTGCCTCGAGGAAGTGGAGAAGACGGGTTACGATCTTCGCAAGGCCTTGATGGAGCACAATATAGAGTCCATCTGGTCAGCCATTACCCTCCAGGAAAGAGCCGTGGCCAGGCTGGACGAACTCCGGCAGGCGCTCGATCGGAGCGGCACAACAGTCTCCGTCGGAAATACCGCCCTGCCCCGGACGGAACCGGAAAAAAAGGTCCGGCAAACCCTGACCCGGACTCGCATGATCCAGCGCATGAACCGGCGCCTCACCGAAGTGTTCCTCGAGGTCATGGACAGGACTTTTGCCGCGCTGAAAGGTTATGCCCAGGCCCCCGCCCTGACCTATGGAGCGAACGGCGGCTTGGAATCCACAACGATGCCGTTGTTCGTTCAGCAAACAGGATAAACCGCCATGATCTCATTGAATAATCTGCTCGAAATCGGCGCGACCGCCATGCAAGCGAGTAAATTACGGATGTCCGTGGTCTCGCACAACGTGGCCAACGTGGCCACCGAGGGCTATCATCGCCAGCGGGTGGTGCTCTCGGAACAGCCCCCGCTGGATCCCACCAATCTGTCCACGTATCGCTACTCCGTCGGCACGGGCGTCAAGGTGGAGGACATCGTCCGCGAATACGATCTCCTCATGGAGAACCGCTTGCGGGGGGAAACGTCCAGTTACAATTATCAGAAACAACTGTCCACAGTGCTGACCGACGCCGAAGCGCTCCTGACCGGCAGCGAGACTTCCAATTTCACCGTTCGACTCAGCGAGTTCTGGAACGCATGGCAGGATCTTTCCAACCATCCGGAAAGCCTCGCCTTCCGCAACATTCTGCTCCAGAGAACCGAGGCCCTGACGGACCAGTTCAACATGATGGCCGCCCAGATCGGCGATCATCGCGCGGACATCCTCACCGGCACGACCCTGGGCATTCCCCCCGCCTCGGGCGCCATCGCGGATGACGTGACCGCCATCAACACGTATGCCCTGGAAATCGCCAATCTGAACGACAAAATCAGGATCATGGCCGTCAGCGGCAACGACGTGAACGATTTGCTGGACCAGCGCGATGCGCTGGTGAACCAGATCGCCGAAAAGGTCAACCTCACCCTCACCCGCGAAGCCGACGCCACCTACACCCTGACCGTGGACGGCCAAACGCTGGTCAGCGGCGCCACGACCAACGCCATCAGCATCACCAACGACAATCCCATCGCGCTGGAACTCAACGGCGCCGCCATCGTCCCGACCTCCGGCGCCATCGCCGGCTGGATCGCCGGCGCGGCCAAGTTCGATTCGCTGCGAGCCGATCTCGACACGTTGGCCCTGGAACTGGTGGCGCAGGTCAACGCGCTGCATTTCACCGGCTACGACCTGAACGGCGTCACCGGCGTTAATTTCTTCAACCCCCTCACGACGGGCGCCGCCGATATCGCCCTGGATGCCGGCCTGGTCAACACGCCTGAAAACATCGCCGCCGCCGCCACGCTGCACGCCCTGGGCGTGCCCAATGTCGGCGACGGCGCCATCGCCCTGCAGATCGCCGATTTGGAGACGACCCGGCTGGCGGCGCTGAACAATCTTTCCGCCGCCGCCTATTACACCAATATGGTGACCACCCTCGGCGCCGAGTCGCAAACGGCCGCGGACCTGGCCAACAACGGCGACGCGGTGGTGACCACCCTTCAGAACACCATCCTGAGCAACACCGGCGTGAACATGGACCAGGAAATGGTGGACATGCTGTCCGCGCAGCGCGCCTTTCAGGCCGCGTCAAAACTCATCAACGCGGCGGACGAGATGATGGATGTGGTCATTAACCGGCTTAAAGCCTGACGCAAACCGAGAAAGAAAGGGACGCACATGATCCGCACACTCCCGTCGATGGAACCACAGACCCAGAGCCTTGGAGCGCCCGGTCTTCTGGTCCGTTTCAACACGACGCTCACCCTGCTCAGCGCGCATTTCGACGAATGCCTGAACGCGCTCGATCGGCCGGGGGGCGGCGCGAAGAACCCCCAGGGACAGGCCTGGCGAAGCCCCCGCCGCGAACGCCTTTTTGCCCAGCGGATCTGACGTGTTATGAAGGTTCCGCCCACCAGACCCAAGAC
>JACQHI010000024.1 GCA_016199105.1 Lentisphaerota bacterium
GACCTGCTCGGCGGCGGCAAAAAGACCGACGAAAAAAAATAGTCGGATTTTCGCAGGCATCGGATGGCGGGGCGCATATCAGACCTCATGTCGGCATCAGACGGGGATGATATTATATTTTGGGCATAAGAACTATTCGTTCGCTGAAACGAAATATGAAGATCAACATCCCGATTCTTGCGGCGCTCGTCCTCGCACATGTCGCGTCGGCATCGGCAGGCATGATCGTCACAAATCCAGTCGAGACGGTTCGAGGCACCCTCCCCAGAGAATGGACGATCCTCAGAGTGGAGACGAATACGTATCCCTTCTACCGTCCAAAAGGGAACGGCACATCCATCTTCCTCGGTCTACAGGGAAAGAAGTATCTCAAACAGGACTTCTCCGCGGTCCTGTATATCATGCCTTCGGAATATGAAGACGGCGGGGAGGACCCAACAGGCGGCCAAGCCCAGTCATGGCCTCCTCGTCTCATTGCCACGACCGACAAAGCCAAGGTGTACCTTTGGCCCGGCCCACAGTCGGAAGAATGGAAGACCATGCAGAGAGATATTCTCACGGCTTTGATGAAGAACAACGAAGAGCAGCGAACCATGGGTGCGCGTGTACCAGAACTGTTCACGAAGATTGAAGTGGGCATGGACCGTACATCGGTCGAGAGTGTGCTTGGAAAACCCACAATGCCGGCACTGTCAGAGGGACAAACAATATGGTATCTGCCTGCTCCCACAATTGCCGCACACGCGTCACCCTATGCGCCCGGGAGTATTGGAATTGTCTATGACCGAAATGGCAAAGTCACGAAAAAGGAATTGAACCCGCAGATTTAGAAAACGGACAGAAGGCAGCTAACCACGCCTCGCACTCCGTGAACCCTGGCGGGTTCACGTCCAGTGAAGGCTGGGCGTTTGGACGAAAAGATGACTCCCGGCAAACCCATCACGATCCGCCGCCTCCGGCCGGAGGATGCCGGTGCGCTGTGCGCTTTCTACAACGGGCGTAGAGCCTATCCGGACGTTCAGGCCGGCGGGACCGAGACGACCGTCGAGACGGCGGGCGATTATACCTAGAGGGTCTAGGTATCATGGCAGACGGCCTGGCGTGCGAAACCCAACCGGCCGCCACCCCTGGGTTGACCCGCAAGGGCTTGACCGACGGCGGCAAGGCAGAGGGAATCATAGCCATCCACCCGCTGCCGGTAAGGCGCTGCCATACCGCTCCAAAGCGGCGTTGTTTTCCCCCGGAAAGAGGATTGCTTTCGGCAGCGGGGAGATATATGTTATCGCCATGACAACGGTTCAAGATATAAAGGACGCCATCCAACATCTGCCTGGGGGTGAGTTCGCAAAAATCCGCGATTGGATCGTCGAGAGGGACTGGGAGGAGTGGGATGCCCAAATCGAACGTGACAGCAAGGCCGGCAAGCTCGATTTTCTGATGGATGAGGCGGTGCGGGACAAGAAATCGGGCCACACGAGACCCTTGTGATGCATCGGACCACCCGACGTTTCTGGCGATGCTATTCGGCATTGCCACCCGGCATACAGATACTGGCTGATCAGAGCTTCGCCCTCTTGCGGCGCAATCCCCGTCATCCATCCCTGCATTTCAAAAAGATCGGCAAAGTGTGGTCGGCCCGTGTTGGCCTCCATTATCGAACACTTGCCGTCCCGGATGAGAACGGGTTCCTGTGGGTTTGGATCGGCACTCACGCCGAGTATGATCGCATCATATCGGGCCAACAAGGCGCCGGAAGATAGCTTGTGCTCACGGCGGTCACGCGGAGCGTGCCCCTCCCAAAGCAGCGGATAATACCGGCCTATTCGGTCCTGCGTTTACTCCGTCACGACCGTGCCCATCTGGATGACTTCGAAATCGCCGCCGGTGAGCTGCTTGAGGGTGTTCATCTCTTCGTCGTTCCAGCGGGCGTCGGCGACTCCGGTGAAGAACCAGTCGGAGCCGTTGTCGGCCAGGATCATGCCGTAGGTTTTGAGCGCAAGCAGGATGACCTGCGCATGGGCGGGATAGCCGGAAATGTCCACGCCCGCCTTGAGACGCACGCGCATGCCCATCGGGGGCAACAACGGATCGGTCTCGCTGCTGGCGTAATGACGCGCGGGCGAAATGTAACCCCGGCGCGTGGGATAACAGGTGAACCGTATCGCGTGCCGGATCTCCCCCTGCTCCACGACCTCGTCGTACCGCACCAGCCCCGGAAAAATCGGCAGCCCCGCGGCGTCGGCGCTGGTCCAGCCGGCCGGCCGCAGATCGTTGGACCCGAGATCGAATTTCGCGCCGCACCCCGCCTGCCAGCCGCCGCCGGAAACATACGCGTGATACAATTCGTAGAGAATCCAGTTGTCACGGTCCACCACCAGCACATGCCGGTCCCCGTCGCTGTCACTGCCGCCCTCAATCGGGGCGTCCAGCGGAATCGGGAACGGACCGGGATCGCTTTCATCGCCGTATTCCATGTAGGTGACCGTCACCCGCGCCTGATTGCTCGCCACCACCCTGTAGGGAATGCCGAAGGGGCGCCCCAGCCATTCGGCCCCGAAATCGGGATGCAGGGACGTGGACCGGCCGATCCGGTCGATGATCGCATCGGAATTGGGATCCACGGCCAGCGTGTCCACCCGCTGATTCCAGGGATTGTCGCCCGGGAACGGAAGTCGTCCATGGAACGACGCATTCGTTCCCAAGTCCGGCCGGTTCGTGGATGCCGGATCGTTGGTGGACGTCAGGGTCGGCTCCTGGAACATCGGAGTCACCGGAATCAGCCCGCTTCCACCCCAGGGGAGCGCCCAGGCGAGGACGCCCTTGGGCGCCATCCCGGCCTGCAATCCACCCCTGGCGGATAGCACGGCGGGCAGGTCGGATTGCATAGTTGAGATTTGAGATAGCGAAGCAATGTACCACCGGCCCGACACCCCATCGTAAACCGCGAAGTCCGCCCGGCCATCGCCGTCGAAATCTCCCGCGACGGGATCCAGACCCGATCCGCCCCACGACACCGCCCAAGCCAGCACCGTCTGACCGGTCGTCGCCACATACCAGCCACCGGACGATTCGTGGTAAACGGCGAGATCCGATTTTCCATCGCCGTCATAGTCGCCCGGCACGGGGGTCAGGCCCGCGCCGCCCCACGGTTTGGCCCATACCAGAACCGGATTGTTCGTTCCGGGCGTGCGCACAAACCATTGGCCGCCGGCCTCGGCATAGACGGCCAGGTCGGAGATTCCATCGCCGTTGTAGTCGCCCGGCACGGGGATCAGACCGGCGCCGCCCCATGGAACAGCCCAGAGAATGACATTGCTGTGCATGCCCCGGACAAACCAGAGCCCGCCATTCCGGTCATATACCGCGAGATCGTTCGTGCGGTCGCCATCGTAATCGCCGGGCACCGGAATCAGGCCGGACCCACCCCACGCCGCGCCCCAGGCCAGAACATTGGATCCGAGCGTCTGAACATACCAGTAACCAACGGACGAATCATAAATCGCCAGCTCGTTCGTGCCGTCACCGTCATAATCGCCCGACACCGGCATCTGCCCCGGCCCCCCGAGATTGCGGCCCCAGACGATCACGTTCGATGCCAGGGAGCGCACATACCATGCGCCCGAAGATTCATCATAGACCGCCATATCCGTGCCGGTCCCGCCTCCAAAATCCCCCACGCCCGCCTCCACCGAACCGGCCAGGCAAGACAGGATCACGGCAATCCCTACCCCCGCGCAACCAGCCAGTATGGTCTTCATAGAGCCTCCGCACCGACAATTCCACCTCTGCCTCACTTCCTGAGACGAACAGTATCAGAAATAGCCGTGAATTACCATTCTTTGCAATGTCATCCAACGCATCCAATTCATGAATTCTTCGAGCTAATGGAGAGGCTGGGAGTGCGATGGGGAGCCTGTCGGAGCGCATTTTGGAGCGTTAAGAAGAAAAAGAATCTTCGGAAC
>JACQHI010000330.1 GCA_016199105.1 Lentisphaerota bacterium
AGTTGCAGGGCCAGCGCGGTATCCTCGATATCGTAGGAGGTGGCCCCGTAATGGATGTACTTCCCGGCCTCCGGCCCGCACACCTCGGTGAACGCCTTGACCATCGCCATCAGGTCATGATGGATTTCATCCTCGATGGCCTTGACGCGCTCCAGTTTCACAAATTCCAGGGAGGCCTTCCGGGCGATCTCCTCCGCCGCCGCGGCGGGAATATGCCCCAACCGCGCATGGACCCGGGCGAGCACCGCCTCGACGGTCAGCCAGTTCTGGAGCTTCGCCTCTTCCGTGAACAGGCGGCGCATCTCCTCGGAATAATACCGGAATTCTATCGGATGAACGCTCATGACTACTGCTCTGATTTTTATTCGACGCGAATCAACGCGAATCTCATCAAATCATCGAAAAGCCTCTAAGGCCGCCGCGATGCGGGGGGCGACCGGTTCGTCCGTGACCGTGAATTCCCGGCCCGTGATCAGTTCGTAGGCCTGGATATACCGCTTGGCGGCTTCCACGCGGACCTCGTCCGGCATGGCGGGCGGCGCGCCTTCGCCCCGGAACCCCTGGGCGGCATACCATTCCCGGACATATTCCTTGTCGAGCTTGCGCTGGTCGGCGCCCTGCGCGAAAAGCGTGTCATAGGTGTCGGCGAACCAGTAACGGGACGAATCCGGCGTGTGGATTTCATCCGAGACCCTGAGGCGGCCGTCGAGCCGGCCGATTTCATACTTGGTGTCCACCAAAATCAAGCCGCGCGTCTTCGCGAAGCGCACGCCCAGGTCGAAGAGCCGGAAACAGATCGCCGCCGCCTCGTCGAAGGTGGGGGCATCGAGCAGGCCTTCACGGATGGCCTCGTCGCGGGAAATGGGCCGGTCGTGCTTTTCCAGCTTGGTGGTCGGCGTCAGGATGGGCGTGTCCAGCTTCTGATCCTTGCGAAGGCCGTCCGGAATGGGATTGCCGCAATAATTCCGGACGCCCTGCTGGTAATGGTGCCAGAGCGAGGTTTTGGTGACGCCGGTGATGTAGCCGCGCACGATGAACTCGACGGGCAACTGCCGGCATTCCGCCACCACCATGACGTTGGGATCGGGAACGGCGATGACGTGGTTGGGGACGATGGCCTTCGTTTGTTCGAACCAGAAGGCGGCCAGTTGGTTCAACACCTGCCCCTTGAAGGGGATCGTGCCGAGCACGCAATCAAAGGCCGAAATGCGGTCGGTGGCGATCAAAATCCGGCGGTCCCCCTGCTTGTAACTGTCCCTGACCTTGCCCGTTTCCCGGGGGCCGAGACCCTTGAAATCGGTCTCGTTCAGCGTGCAGGCCAACTCCTGCCGGATGCGTTTCTCGGAAACCATAACCCTCCTCATAAACAATGATTTCGCAGGGGAAAATGTAGGCGAAAGCGACCGGCGAGTCAAACAGGGATTTCGGAGCACTTCCGGATGCCGGCCGGGTGGTGGCCGACGGCCCACACCCTGGACCTGCTGAACAACGAAGCCCTGATGCTGGCCCACGCCCTGGAGCGTCCTCACAGCCTTTCGGCGAAGAAAGACAAAGGGATAGATTAAGGGCAAAGATGAAGGGAATGATAATGGGGAAGACAAAGGAAAGGCAGGAAGCCCCCCTTAATCTTTGCCTTAAACTTTATCCTTAATCTTCTGATTATGTTTTGCCGCTTTCATATCACACCATCAACATTTTCGATGCTGCAGCCGCAACGGCCGATCCCGGCGCGCATCTTTTTCGACTTCAACGAATTATCGAAGAAGCTCATGCCGGTGCCGCAGCACTTTTTCGATGGCGGCGGCGACATCCTCCATGTCGCTCCTGGAGCCCAGAAACAGGTTCTGGTTCAGCCACACCGCCTCGGACCGGCACGCGCGCTCGGAAACCGGGCACTGGCTCTCGAAGGCCGCGTAATCCACGTCGGCATGATACCGGGTGCCCAGCGGAAACGCGCCGTTGATGAAGCGCTTCTGGAGATACATCGGGTTCTTGTAGAGCGGGAACGTGTATCCGCCGAAGGCCGGAACGCCCTCGGCCGCCAACGCCTCGATAAATGTCTTGCGCGGAACGCCCAGCGCCGGTTCGTCATAACGGAACATATAAATATGGTAGCCGTGCCGCGTGGTCCGCGGATCATGGACCAGGGGCCGGATGCCCTTGAACTCCTTCAGCAGACGGGTGAGGTAGCGTCCCCTCTCTTCACGCCGGCGGGTCTGCGCGGAAAGGCGTTGAAGCTGGACGTTCAGAATGGCCGCCTGGAACTCCGTGAGACGGTTGTTCCAGCCCAGGCGGTGAAATTCGTACCACGGCCGTCCGACATGGCGGCCGGACCACAACAGCGAATCGCATTCCACCGCCAGCGTACGATCGTTCGTGCAGAGGATGCCCCCCTCGCCGGACGTCATGTTCTTGGCGGACTGAAAACTGAAGGAACTGAAGAGCCCGAATGACCCCGCCTTCTTCTTTCTCCATTCGCAGCCATGCGCATGCGCGGCATCCTCGATCACCGCCAAGTGGTGTTTACGGGCCAGCTTCATGATCCGGTCCATATCGGCCGGCTGCCCCCCGAAATGCACCACCATGACGGCCCGCGTTCGGCGCGTGATGGCCGCCTCGATCCGGCTCGGGTCGATATTGTAGGTGTCGGGTTCCACATCCACAAAAATCGGCACCAGATTGTTCTGCAGCACACACGTCGAACTGGCCACATAGGTATAGGCGGGAATGATGATCTCATCGCCGATGTCCCAATCCATGGCCCGGATGCCCATATCCAGGGTCGCCGTTCCGTTGACGGCCGCAATGCCATAGCGGCAGCCGTGGCGCCGGGCAAACGCCTCCTGAAAAAGGACCACCTGGCTGCGGTCGCCCTTTTCCGGCTCCGCCAGTTCCACGCCCTGCCCGAACGCGAACCGCCACCACTTCCCACTCCGCAACACCTTCAACAGCGCCTGTTCCTCGCGCCGATCGAAAACGGGCCATGAATGGAAAGGGGTGTTTCGCACCGGCCGACCGCCCTTGATCGCCAACATTGCCATAGTCGCGCTCCTTGAATGTTGCCCGCATTGACTCAGTACTCCGGAACTCTAGCAAAACGCCAGGACGGGGGCAAGATACGGCGGGACATCTTCGAATACGCGGCGGGGCACTGCGTATTAGGGCGAAAAAACAAGTTGTTTGAGAACGAGCACGGAGAAGCGCTTGATCGAGGGACGAGGACGAGGGACGAGGACGACGTGGAGATCCGGAAACCGGGCCCATGCAGCGGATGAACGGGGATCGGTCCGCTCGTCGTCG
>JACQHI010000331.1 GCA_016199105.1 Lentisphaerota bacterium
ACTCCGCCCCCTGCCCGCGGAAGCCTCACCGGTCGAAGTGGCCCAACAGGCGCTGTCCCGCAACGCGATCATCAAAATCCTGGTGGAAATCGTTCAGGAACTGCGCCAACCTCTCACCGTGATCAACTCCGCGGTCGAAATCATCCTCAAGGGCCAGCTCGGCGCTGTCAGCGCCGTTCAGAAAGAGCTGCTGGACCTGGCGCTCGCCGGCGGCCAACGCATCGAGAAGATCATCGACGCCCTCACCTCCATCTCCGGCATGCCCGCCGCCCTCCACCCGGACGCGGACATCCTGTCCTTCATCTACCAACAGCAGTAAATCAATGATATTGGAACATGACAGCATCCTGTTTAACAACGTCAACGACGGCATCTTCGTCCACAGGCTGAATCCCGCCGGGCAGCCGACGAAGTTTATCGTGGTGAACGACATGGCCTGCTCCCGGCTGGGCTACACCCGGGACGAGCTGCTCCGGATGACGCCAGTGGATATCACGGCCGGGGACATGGGCGAAAAGCAACAACAGGTCTTGAAGGATATCGCCCGCAACGGCCGTGCCACCTTCGAGACGATCCACGTGACCAAGCGTGGGCAACAGATTCCCATGGAAATCTCGGCCCGGGTATTCGAGCGGGCCGGCAAGAGTTATGTGCTGTCCATCGCCAGGGACATCACCGAGCGCAAGCAGGCGGAGGAAGCGCTGCGACAGGCGCACGACGAGCTGGAACTGCGCGTGGCGGAACGGACCAAGGCGCTGCGGGAAAGCGAGGAACGGTACCGTCGGATCATCGACACAACGCAGGAAGGCTTCGGCGAGATCGACTCGGCCTTGCGGATCGTCTCCGTAAACAAGCGCTGCGCGGAGATGTTCGGATACACCCTCGACGAGATCATCGGTCTTCAGATTGCCGACGATCTGACCTTTCCAACAGACAGAGAGAGCCTCCTGGAGCAGATGAAACGGCGCCGCCAGGGCGAGGTCGGCGCCTATGAGCAACGCTTCCGCCGGAAAGACGGAGAGGCCCTGTGGCTCATCGTCTCCGGCACACCGATCAAGGACGAGTCCGGCGCCATCCGCGGCTCCTTCGCCATGATGACGGACATTACCTATCGCAAGCGGACGGAGGAGGCGCTGCGGGAAAGCGAGGGAAAGCATCGGGTTCTCTTCGAATCGTCCCGTGACGCCATCATGACCCTGGCCCCGCCGTCGTGGAAATTCACATCGGGAAACCCGGCGACCATCGGCATGTTCAAGGCGAAAAATGCGGCCGAGTTTATAGCCTGCGAGCCTTGGAAATTGTCTCCCGAGCGACAACCGGACGGACGAGCTTCCGCGGAAAAGGCCAGGGCGATGATCGAGACGGCCATGCGCAAGGGCTCCCACTTCTTCGAGTGGAGGCACAAGCGGATCGGCGGCGAGGAATTTTCCGCCACGGTTTTGCTGTCGAGGGTGGAGCAGAACGACACCGTGTATCTCCAGGCAACGGTCAGAGACATCACCGATTTAAAACGGGCCGAGGAAGCGCTGCGACAGGCGCACAACGAGCTGGAACTGCGCGTGATGGAGAGAACGCAGGCGTTGAAAGAAAGCGAAGAACAATTCCGCACCCTGGCCGCCCTTGCGCCGGTCGGCATCTACCTCGCCAGTCCCGAGGGCAACTGCCTTTACGCGAACCCCGCCTGGTGCAAGATGGCTGGATTGAGTTTGGAGGAGGCTCTTGGAGCAGGGTGGGTGAAAGGACTGCACCCTGACGACCGAGCGGTGGTCCTGGCGAACTGGCAAAAGATGGTCAACGCCCAAGGCCAATGGGGTTTGGAATACCGTTTCCAGACACCGGAGGGCTTGGTTACCAGCGTGTATGGAGTGGCTGCGCCACAAGTTGACGCTTCGGGCAGGATTGTCCGTTATGTCGGGGTTAACCTGGACATCACCGAACGCAAGCGGACGGAGGCGGCCCTCCTCAATGCCAAGGACGCCGCCGAGACGGCCAACCGGGCGAAGAGCGCCTTCCTGGCCAGCATGAGCCATGAGCTCCGCACTCCTTTGAACTCCATCCTGGGCTTCGCCGACTTGGCGCTCCAGTCCGACTTGACCCCAACACAGCGGAACTACATGGGCATTATTCAATCCCGCAGCAAGGATCTGCTGGTCCTGATCAACGACATCCTGGACCTGTCGAAAAT
>JACQHI010000332.1 GCA_016199105.1 Lentisphaerota bacterium
ATCTCGCCGTGGTCGGAGGTCAGCAGGATCACCGTGTTGTTGTCCGTCATCTTCCGGATCCCCTTGACGGGGCACAGCAGGCGCCGGATCTGGTCGTCCACGTGGTTGATCAGCCCGTAATACCCCGCCCGGCAGGACCGGAGCGCCTCGCCCGTCAGCCGCACGCGCATGGGCGCCACGTTATCGCCCTCCTCCCCCGGCTTCGGCGGCTCTTCCCAGTCGCCGATGACGGGATCCGGCACGCCGGTGCGCAGGTAGCGCTCGAAATAAAACGCCGGCGGCTGGAGCGGCGGATGCGGCGCGACAAACGACACCACCAGGAAAAACGGACAGGACGGATCGCGCTTCCGCAGGAACTCCTCCGCCAGGTCCACCGTCCAATTCGTGAAGTGCAGGCGTTCGTCCATGTGCCAGGGACGCGCCGTCCAGTCGTTGTGCCGGACGCCGCCGCCGAACCAGCCGCCGCTTCCCCGGGGCGCTTCGCGGTCCAGCCATTCCCAATACTCTTGATGGCCCGTCATGGTTTCGAACCCGAACCGGCGCTGAACCGGAAATTGATGCATGCTCCTGCCGACGAGCGCGGTCTGATAACCGGCATCGCGCAGAACCTGCGGCAGCGTGGGCGGCGCGTCCCAGGGCACGTTGTCATGATAACCCACCATGCCATGCGTGGCCGGGAATTGGCCCGCCATCAGGCTGCGCCGCGCGGCGATGCAGGACGGGCACGTCGAATACGCCCGCGTGAAACGGACGCCCTGCTCCGCGATACCGTCCATGGTGGGCGTGAGAAGCACGGGATGCTTCTCGATGCTCAAACAGTCGGCGCGCTGCTGGTCGGTCATCAGAAGCAGAATATTCGGTCTATCCGTCATAAAAACTCCTTAAAGCACATCCGCCCTTGGCGAGATCCGCCACGGCGGACGGGAAGAAACAGAAAAAAATAGCCGCAAAGAGGCGCAAGAAGCGCAAAATTAACTTTGGGAAAATACATATTTTTTTGATTTCTAGTTCATACACCTTCTCCAAATGCCCATGCCGCAGATACGAATGCAACGCCAGGCTTGTTTCCCGTCCCGCCAGGAACGGGACAAACACCGGGTCTTTTGCTACGAAGCACGAGCATTTTGCCTCCTTTTTGCGCTTCTTGCGCCTCTTTGCGGCTATCATCTTCGTTGCGGTGAAAACCGTTGAGTGCAGTTACTCGAAAATAGAGATTTTTGCCCGCTAATCATTCGCGTATATTCCCTTGCCGACGCTCGGGCAGGCGCGTCATTCGCGGGAAAAATCCGGAAATGCCCGTTAATTTGCCACGGAATATTGTTCGCACATGGCCAACTCGTCTTCATATTCCCTGGCCGTTAACGACGCAAACTCGGCGCACCGATTCTCGTCGGCGCAATAAACGCGCTTGCCGCACAACGCCTCAAAACGGAGGATGGGAGAAGCGCCATTGAGTGGCACCAAGTCAACATCTTCGACCCGCATGGCTTTTTGCAACCGCGCCCTGCACGACGCCAAAACGTCCAACCCCGGCTTCGCATCGAAAAGGACTCCGATATCCACATCGCCTCCGTCGCGCACCTCGCCGTTCTTGGCGGAACCGAACAGCCAGGCGCCGACAACCCCAAGGCCGGGGAAGCTGTGTTGAATGTCTTCAATCACCACTTCCACCGCGATCTGCAGGTCCCGTTCCACCGCCCGGCGTGTGCGCCAATCGCCGCTGAGTTGCGCCGAGGTGACATCACCCAGCGAGCGCAACTCATTCAGCGTCTCTTCCAACGCCTGCAGTTTACTTATGAGGATGCCATTCTTCACCAGCAATCTCCTTTTGATGCCTAACCCAATACCCGCACAGAGAAATTAGGGTACCCGCGTGAGTGGAGCGAGTCAAGGTGTGTTCGCAAGGTTGTCGCAAGGGAAATCAGGTCGGCCCCTTCGCCGTACCGCAACGTCCAACCTTCAGCCATCAGGTTTCATCACTCAGCCTTTTGGTTTTACGATTTCCCTCACCAGTTGCGCCGGTCGGTGTCGCGCGGCAGCGTGTCGGCGGTGAGGAACAGCCAGCGGAGCAAACGCTCCCGCAGGCCCTCTTTTTCGGCGCGGAAGTCGGGGTGATCGGCCAGGTTTGTCCGCTCCTGGGGATCGCGGTCCAGCGCGAACAGTTCGTCGCAGTCACCGGGACAATAGATGTATTTCCGCGTTTCCGTTCGGATCATGGCCGCCTTGCTTCTCGACGCCGGCTTCGCATCATAACACCGCCGCATTGGCGTGTAGGGGCTGTTATCCGGGATCGGGGGGCTGAACTGGGTTTCGCCGGGCAACACACCGGCTTCCGCAAAGACGGCATCCCGCCCCCGCCACTCCCCGCCGCGGAGCGCCGGCAGCAGACTGCGGCCGAAGTGATCATGCTTCGACGGCAGACCGACGATGTCCATGAGCGTCGGATACAGATCGGTCAGTTCCACGAGGCCGCGGCGCTCGACGCCGCGCGCCAGACCCGGCACCCGGAAAACAAGGGGCACGCGCAGCAGGGCATCCTCGAACCCGGCGAAGTATTTTTCGATCAGCCCGTAGTCGCCCGCGAAGTCGCCATGATCCGAGGATGCCACGATGGCCGTGCTGTCATACAGTCCCCTCTCCTTCAACTTGGCCACCAACTGGCCCAGTTGGGCATCCACGCGGCTGATCATCCCGTAATAGACGGCCCGGATTTCACGGAAATCCTTTTCGTCCAGCCGGTCCAATCCCATCCCGTGATACAGGACCGACCGATAGCACCGGCCGATGTCCGGCGACGGCGGAATGGGCGCCCGGACGCGAGCACGGTCATGCAGGGAAAACCAGGGCTCCTCGGCCTCGTAGGGCGGATGGGCGAACAGGAGCGGCAAGTAAATGCAGAACGGCCGGTCGTGGGGCTCGTCCAGGAAATCCAGGGCGCTCTGGATGCAGGCCGAATCGTAATCGAAGCACGGCGATTTCGTCCGCTTGCCGTGGTAGAACGATGTCCGGTGCTTATGCCCCTCGGGCCATGGATTGGCCATATAAGCGCCATCCGTCGGTTTTATCCGGAGCTGCGTCTCGTCGAACGCCAGGTCCGTGGCCGCATGGGCGACGAAATCGTTCTTGCCATAGGCCACGTTGATGTAGCCCGCCTCCTTGAGATCGCGAAAGAAGTGGCGTTCATGTCGGCGCAGGAGATGCAGGAGAGACCGGTGCCCACCGTTGTGGGGGTACAGGCCGGTGAACATGCCGATCCGCGAGGGCGTGCAGTACGACATCTGGCAGAAGGCGTCGGTGAAAGACACCCCGTCTGCCGCGAGGGCATCCAGGTGCGGCGTTTGGGCGCGGCCTTCCGCCGGCCCGATGGCGGCGTCCGCCCGGATGGTCTCGGGGAGGAACACAATCAGGTTAAGCGGCGCGCTCATGATGGCTAAGGTTTCAGTCCGATCCGCGCATATTGTTCCGGCGGCGCGTCGGCAGCCTTCATCAGGCGCCGCAGATGTTCGAGCATTTTTTCCTCCACAGCCCTGTCTTGGAGCGGCGCGCGCTGTTCGGGGTCCTTTTCCAGATCGAACAGGAGCGTGCCATGGGCATGGGCATTCACCCAGCCCCAGTTGTGCGTCTTGCACCGCCACACCTTGCTCCCGCGCGTGAAGGCGAAAGGGCCCGCCGGCTCCAGAGTCTTCAGCTCGTCGGGTGAAAATCTCCGGCGCATGTGCATGGGCACGAGCGTGTAATCGAAGAGCGGCTCGTTGTCGGCCTTGACGGGAGCGCGCATATAGACGTAACGGCCGTCCGTGCAGTTGACGTGCCCGCCGTGGATGCCGAAGAGCACGGTGTCGTGAACCGGCGCGTTGCGCGCGAGGGCGTCGCGAAGCGGGACGCCCTGCACTTCCGGCGGGCGAGTGACGCCGAAGAATTCCAAAAGAGTCGGCGCCAGATCGATCGTCTGCACAAGACTGTCGCAGCGGTCGCCACGGCGGCCGGCGCGCGGATCCCAGACGAAAAGCGGCGTATTGGCCACTTCGTTGTAAAACGGCGTGCGGCAGAACGCCCACTCGTCGTGCTCGCCCAGGAGGAATCCGTGGTCGGTGGCCAGAATCAGGAGGGTATCTTTCCAGAGGTCGTTCCGGTCCATGGCGTCGAGAACGCGGCCCAACGAGGCGTCGCACATGGACACCAGGGCCGCGTATTCGCGGCGCGCATGCTCCACCTGCTCCGGAGTCTGCGAAACGCGCGCATAGGGTGGCCAGTCGAACAACGGCCCGCGATAGTCGTGCGGATACAAGTCCCGGTATTTCTGAGGCGCAAAGAACGGGGGATGCGGGTCGAAGCACTCGATTTGCAAAAACCAGTTGTCCTCCCCGCGGTTCCGTTCGATGAATTCCAGGCCGGCGTTGAAGGTTTGGGTCTGGGACCAGTCTTCCTCGTGCTTCATGAAAGGGCGGTTCACCCATTCCTGGCGCCAGAGATTGCCCCCGCCCCCCCCGATGCTGTCCGGTATTTCCGGATCCCGCACCTGCCCCTTCCACGGATCGCCCTCCTGCCCGCGGAAAAACTCCCAACTGTTGTAACGGCCATGATAGGTTGCGCCGCCATCCTCCCAGTAATGGCAATGGTCGCTGACCAGATGGGTATAAATCCCTTTCTGCTTCAGCAGTTCCGGCATGGACACATCGAACGGCTCAAGCGGCCCCCAGCAACGATGTAGGAAGTTATAACGGCCGGTGTGGAGTTCGCGGCGCGCGGGGATGCACGGCATGCTGCCCACATAACTGCGGGTGAACGTGACGGCATGATCGGCGAGACGCTGGAAGTTGGGCGCCTTCACCCCCTCGCCTCCGTAGGGCGGAATGAACCGGCGGTTCAACGAGTCGAAGAATACAAGAATAGCCTTCATATGGTTTGGACGCGACGGGGCGCGTCCCTCCATCAAAATACTCTTTTATGGGAGGGTCACGCTCCGTCGTGACCGCATTTCTTGAAATATATCGCCATGCATCTTGCCTACGGGAACAACTGCTTCAACAACGACAGGCTTTCGGCCGTGATCCGCTCCAGGGCATCCTCGCATAATTTGGAGCCTATGCCCGTGCGGGTTTCAAAACCGCCGCCTTTGAAGGCCCGCCGGGTCGGGACATACCCCACATACCCGTTGGCGAAATGCGCCACCCACGTGAATTTGGCCGGCGACTTGAGCTTGATCTCCAGTTGGGCCTCCACAAACGGCTCGCCCATCAGCGTCACCAGCGCCATGTCGCCCAGGCGGAACGCCTGGATTTCATAGTCGAAGTGCTTCTTCTGTTTCTGGGATTCCTTCATGCTGAGGCGCGAGACGGCATACACCCACTCCCATTCCACCGCCGTATGACCGGCATCTTTCCACATCGGCTGGGGATTTTCCCGGATCAGCTTCTCGTCCGCGCGCAGTTGGGATACTTTCAATTTCCGCAGGGGGATCTGCAGGACGGAGCGGCGCCAGTCCAGCACGGGATCCGCCAGGGGCGTCATGGCCGCGAGCGCCTTGCCGGACGTCTCGGCCAACTGACGCGCCATCCGGCGATAATCGCCCTTCGAGTCGGGATCGATATGATTGAAGTGATGGATATTGCCGCAACACCCGTTGAGGACCATCGGCATGCCGCCGGGACCGACACGACTCTGCATCTCCTCCACCCATGCCCCCGGCCAGTCGCCGATCACGTACCGGTGCGGATAGCCGTGTGTGGGATGACAGGTGTGATGCAGGAGCATGGCCAGCGGCGAAGCGCCCGCGGGCCCGTCCGGCGCTTCAAGGGATTCGCAAGGCTGGAGAGTCATGACCCCGACTTCGGGATCGGTCGGCCCTTCCACATGGAGAATATCCGGACTGCAGCCGGGCGGATGGCACCGCGCCGTGCCGTCGCGCATGACGAACCGGCGGTTGAACGCCACACGCCCGTCAATGCCGCGGCCCACCGCCACGGTGACCGGCTTCAGCTCCGCCAATGCCTTATCCACGGCCGAGAGAATCGCGGCGACTGCCGGCTCATTGTAGCGGTCATCCCCGCCGAGCAACCAGGGATATTCCGGGGGAACCAGGGCGCTAGGGCCCTCCGTGAAAAAATGACCAAGCGTGGGCGATGAATGATTCTGCACACAGTGCAGGAACACGGCTTCGGGCGCCAGAGCGAAGCGCTCATGAATGCGCCGCCGGATTTCCGTGGACCATTCCGTGCTCATGGCCAGCAGATCGAGCGACACCCAACAGCACCGCTTGCCGTCCTTGTCCAGCGCGAGGGCACGGGCAAACAGGCGGTCCCGGATTTCCTCAGTCGGCCGCAACCGCCCGATGTCCCCCGCCAGTTGAATGCCCAGGGCCGGCGTGATATCCCCCACGCCAACGCCCGCGCGAAGCCCGGTTGCTGTCGTGCTCATGTCTTGTTTTGCCCACTCCGCCAACCGTGAACCGCTGAACTGTGAACCTGAGTACCAACCCTGTCTTTACTTCGCATCCTGCATGAGCCCGCGCAAATATGTTGCGATCCGGCGCGTCGCCTCGGCCGCCGGGTAGAGATCCCCCTCGTACTCGATATCAATATAGCCGGCATAGCGCGCCGCCTTCATCGCGGCCAGGCAGCCGCGATGGTCCACGATCCCCTCCCCCACTAGGGCGCCACGGTAGCGGCGGCCATCCAGGCCCGGCATGCCCGCGGGCTCTTTGACAATCTCCCAATCCTTGAAATGGGCGTGGACGACGTGCTCGGCACAGGCGGTGAAGGAAGCGGGGACGTTTTCGCCGCCGGTCAGAACATTGCCGTTGTCGAACGTCAATTTGAGCCCCGGCACAGCCCGGATCGCCTCCAGCACATCCGGCGAAACCACAAACGGGCTGGTCGCTCCCGGAAAATTCTCGATGGTCATCGTGATGCCGGCCTCCGCCGCGAACGCGGCGCATTCCTGGAGTCCGCCAATCAGATTGCGGCGAAGTTGTTCGCGGGGAACGGCGGGATTGCCCGGCGTGGGGATCATGATCTTGTCCGCGCCGAGAACGACGGCCCGCTCGATGCCGCGCCGGACTTCATCCACGCCGGCCCGGCGCGCTTCCGCGGTCGCGCCCTGCAACCCCTGGGCGAGAAACGTGTGGCAGACGGTTTTCAATCCATGCTCATCGATGATCCGGCGAATCTCTTCGGCCGGCCGGCCATAGGTCGTGACCATGTCGATCCCGTCAATTTTCAATTCCTGCGCCAGCTTGCACATGGCGGCAACATCCACCTTCTCCGGGGGAAGCCGCCGGGCCAGCGTATAGGACATGACCGATAATTTCATAGGCCTCCTTTGTTTGCAATGTTCAAGGGTTCACGGTTGGATTGTTGATTCCGCTGAAAAACCCGCCCGGTGTGGTCACCGGGCCTACAAAAAGGCCCATTTTCCTGTAGGCCGTGTGACCTCACGCGGCGTTAATCCAGGTTTTTTCGATTGTTCACCCGCCTCTCTTGCAACTGTGAACCGTTGAATTCCTTCCTACCTCCCACCACCTAAAACCTACCACCTTTTTCTCAACAACAACACCTATCACCTCTCCTCTATCCCCTAAAACCCACCACCTACAACCTAACACCTCCCCCTTGTCCCCCTCCCCTCGTCCACCGTTTCGCGGCTTCCAGCAACTCGTCCGCCTGGCGGGGTGTCTCGCAATGCGCCCGGATGCACAACAACCGGGGATCGAGCTGCCTCACCAGCGGCTCGATAGCCCCGACCGGAACGGTAATATGCACAATTTTTCCGGCCGCCTGGATTTTCCGGTAGAGGTCGAGATGGGCCGGGCCGTTGGACGGCGTGCCGGCCATCGGCATGAACTGCATCACGCGGATGAACGGCAGCGAACACAAGCGCGGCACATGCTGGAACGCGCTCTGACCGTCGAGGTGATACCAGAGATTCTTGAACGCGCGGCCGTCCAGCTCCAGCTCCGGCACGATGAAGGCATCGAACATCTCGGGCGACAGCATGCAGGAAATATCCGACTGATCGGACACGAAGAGCTCCGGCGCCCAGAACGGCATATAACCGGAGTTGCCATACCAATACTCATGAATGTCCCGGGACATTCGGAAGAAGTGCTTCTTCAACTCGATCCGGTTCCGGGCCAGCTTGAGGATGGCCTGACGCGTCCAGTCCGGCCGGTCGCTCAAACTGAGCAGAAACGGATCGCCTCCCATGATCATCGCCAGCAGATCGTTGCCCGGCATGATGCCGGCCGGGCCGACCATGAAATCGTCGCGTCCCGCGGCGGCCAGCACGGCTTTGTGGATGGCTTCGACTTTTTTAAGCCAGGGACTGTTCCAGTCGAGCTCGAACGTCGGCGGACAGTCCCAATCAATGGTGAGCGGCTCGATCCAGATCGTCTCCAGGGGAAAATGCGGCACGGCCCCATAGGTGTTCGCCACCCAGCCGGCCATCAACAAGCCGCCGGGAAAGGACTCGCCGGCATAATAGGTGTTTTCAAAAGTGGCCCGCATGAAGCGGACAATGAAATCAGGATCGAGCCACTTCTGCTCGCCGGAGACCGGTTGCGGAACGGGCACGCCGCGCCCGTTGGGCGCCGTGACGGTCATCACCGGGCGATCCGTGTCCCGCCCTTCCCAGAGTGCTATCCACCGTTCTTTGGCTTCAGGCCAGCGCTCTTGATATTTCATACTTATTCCGGCTATTGATTATTGTCCACTGATCACTGTCCACTGATTACTGATTATTGACCGCCCCCTTCTTCCCCAGCAAGCGCAAGGCGGCCTCCGTCATCAGCCGGCCGGCCTCCGGCGCCAGCCGGCTTTGCATGGCCAGGCACGCCTCGTACCCGCCGCGGCACAAGCCCTCCTCGGAGGGGATATACCCGTGCCAGCCGTTGGCCATCTCGAGAACCACCGTCGCGGGAAACGGCGATCGCTCCCGGACACAATGCCCGAACTCGCTGAAGATTTCCGCGGAGAATCCCGCCAGGGCGAGCTCGCCCACCGTCAGGACCTGGATTTCCACGTGTTCGCGAAGCACCCGGCTTCCGTCGCGCTTCTGCCATTCCCACATGCCGATGATGTCGCGGGCCAGCCAGTCGTCCACGGCGGCGCTCAAATGGTGGAAATGATACGCAAAACCATACAGATCTCGCGCGATGGAACCCGACCACGGCTCGCCTTTCAGGTGCGCCTCCAGATATGCCCTTGCCACCTGGACCTGCGAACCGGTCACGCGCCGCTGGGCGATCGAGAGGATTTCCCGCGCCACGCGGATCGGTCCCGACTTGAGGTCGAAAGGTTTTTCAAGGGATTCCGCGGCCTTTTCCGCCAAAGCACGGCCCATTTGTTCCGCATGCTCTTCGCCGGATTCGCGAGGCCGGCCCGGTAATCCGCTGCTATTACTCAAATTGCCCGCGGCGCCGTTGGCGAAAACGAAGGGGCAGCGAAAACGATCTTCCATCGCCCGGACGAGAATCCCGGGATAGTCCGCCGAATAGCGGCTGTCGCTATACATCGTCGTCGGATGGCAGGCGAAATTGACCAGGCCGCCGGCCGGCTTTCCGTCGGCGCCGATCGCCAGCACGGACAGCAGCCGGCTTTCGTCCGGCCCTTCCATCCTGAGATAGTCGGCCCCCGCCCGGGATCCATGCGTGCCGACCTGCTCGCGGCCATCCGCCGTCCGGTAAATGGGACGCCGGTTGTACGACCAGCCCGGCGCCTCCGCGAGAGCGGCCACCAGGCGGATGGGACGAAGTTGCGCCTGCGCCTCGGCGGCCAGGTCCCGAAGCACGGGAATCAGTACGTCAACGAAGGCATAGTTCACGTCCGGCGGCAGCCAGGGATTCAACGGTGGAGTGTTGTGCGCATGAGTGGCGGCCACCATGAAATTTTCCGGCGGGATGCCGGTTTTTTCCGACATGGCCAGGCGCAATTCCGCCACGACCGGGGCCACCGCAAAATTCTGGTCCAGGACCAGCAAGCCGGCCTGCTGTTGTCCGTCGTCGAAAAGCGCCAGCCGTGCATACAACGGCAGGTGGACGCCGGTTGAGGTGAAGATATTGATGCCCAACCGCCCGAACCGGCCCCCGGGCGACGGTGTGAACTCCTTGTTAACAAACGCGGCTTTCAGCATGAACGTCTCCTAATCAATCCCGGCTCGCTCCAATTACCTATAATCATCCTCTTGCGCCCCCTGCACTGCTAATGGTCTGATTCTTCGTTTTTGAAGAAGATTTTTGTGTCAAAATCATTTACAGCAGAATCATTAAAAAGAAACCACTGGATCAACCTCGATCACCAAGCCGGAACACTC
>JACQHI010000316.1 GCA_016199105.1 Lentisphaerota bacterium
CCGCCGCGGCGCGCTCGGCGAGCGCGCCCTACCATTTTTTCAAGTCCATTCTATTATGAGATCCTTAATAATTCCTGGCCGATCCCGCTAGGCGCTGGACAAGCGCTCGGGCAGGCTTGCGCCCCTTGCGCCTCTTTGCGGCTATTCTCTTTCCTGAACCCTGCCACGTCGGCCCGCAACGGGCCAAGTGGTCACTTGCCCAGTTTTCTGGGCGACGTGAAACCTTGAATACCTCTTCTGCGTAAAGCCATGTCAGATTCACTCCAGCGCGTGATCGCGGACGGCCATCTTCATATGTACCCGTGTTTCAAGCCGGCCTTGGCGATGCGCCACCTTTTCGATAACCTGGACCGGCTGGCCGCCCTTCGTTGGCCGGATCATGAGGAGACCGCCGGTGTTTGTCCCGCGCCTGGCGGGATGAGCCGGATGGCTTTCCTGGCGGAGCGTTCCGACTGTCATTTTTTTAGGGATCTCCGGGAGGGTCGCGGAATGCACGGTGGGCCGGTATTCGCCTTCCTGTCGGGGCCCGAGCCCAACTGTGTTGTCTGCCGGGAAGAGGGGCGTTCGCCGCTGCTCCTGGTGGCCGGACGGCAGGTGGTGACCCGCGAGCGCTTGGAGGTGCTCGCCTTGACGCTTGACGAAGCGCCGGAGGATGGCGCGCCTGCCTGTGAGGTCATCGACGACATCCTCCACGCCGGTGGGCTGCCGGTGCTGAGCTGGGCGCCGGGCAAGTGGTTTTTCAAGAGAGGCCAGATCGTGCGCGACTTGCTGGATCGTTTCGATCCGGGCGGTCTGCTCCTCGGGGATTCCAGCCTGCGGCCCACGCTCTGGGGCCTTCCTTTTCTCATGCGCCGGGCCATGGCCCGCGGGTTCAGGGTCATAGCCGGTTCGGATCCCCTGCCGTTTGCCGGCGAGGAGCGGGTGATGGGCGCCTATGGCTTCAGTCTGGATTGCCGGTGGGATGAGGCCCGCCCTGTTTCCTCCATCCGGGAGGCGCTCCAGCAGGGGCCTGTTCATCCCCGGCTCGTGGGGCGGCGCGGAAGTCCGGGGACTGTGTTGCATCGCCTGAAACAGTATCATGACGGCAGAACCAAACCATGAGCCCGGCGCGCGGAAAAATTCTGTTGCTGGTTCCCCAGCCATTTTTCCAGTGGCGCGGTTCCCCCATTCGCGTGGGATTCACTGCGCTCGCCCTGGCGCAACTGGGTTTTGAGGTGGATCTGCTGGTCCTGCCGTTCGGCGAGAACCGCGATATTCCCGGGGTGCGCGTGCTGCGCGTGCCCAATCTTCTCGGGTTGAAAAACATGACCATCGGGCCGTCCTTCCTGAAGGCCGTGTATGATGGGATCCTGTTTTTCAAGGCCTGGGGGCTGGTGACTCGACAGCATTACGATTTCATCCATGCCGTTGAGGAGGCCGCCGCCCTGGGTGTGTTTCTGGCGGGCCGGTCCGGGGCGCGGCTCATCTATGAAAAGCATTCCGATCCGAATTCCTATCGCGGGGGCTTTGTGCGCAACCTGGTGATGAGCCTCTACGGCCGGACGGAAAAATTTTCAGCCCGGCACGCGGACGCCATTATCGGGACGGGGCCCGGGCTGGTCGAACAGGCGCGCCGCGCCGCTCCGGATAAGCCGGTCCATCACATTTTCGACATTCCTTCCTCCCTGACTCCTGTTGACGACGGAAAAGCCGCCGAACTCCGGCGCGGCCTTCGGAAAACGCCCGACGAAGTCCTGGTGACGTACGTCGGCTCCTTTGCCGTTTATCAGGGCATCGAGCTGCTTTTTCATGCCATGGCCCTGGTGCTGGCGCGGCATCCGGCGGTGCGTTTCATCATCATTGGCGGAACGCCGGATGAAATCGCCGAAAGAACCGATTGGCTGCGCCGGCAGGGGATGGACAGCCGTGTGACGTTTCTGGGGAAGATACCGCCGGATGCCTTGCCGGATGTCCTGGCCGCATCCGATATCCTGCTGTCCCCCCGCATTTCCGGCGTCAATACGCCTTTGAAGCTGCTGGATTATTTCAAGGCCGACCGCGCCATCGTGGCCACGGATAACGCGGCCAACCGGCAACTCCTCGACGACACCTGCGCCGTGCTCGTGCCCGCGGAGCCGGAGGCATTCGCGGCGGGAATCGGGCGCCTCGTCCAGGACGCGGCGTTGCGGTCGCGTCTGGCGGCGGAGGGACGACGGCGCATTCAGGCGACGTATAACTTCGAGGAGTTCAAAAGACGCCTGAACGCCTGTTACGAACAGCTCGAGACAGGCCGGGTCACCAAAGCGTGTAAATGAACGGCGCGGCGCCTGTGCCGCCCAACAGGATCAACAGCCCCAGGAACAACAACACGAGGAAGATCGGCGTGAGCCACCATTTCTTGTTCTGGCGAAGAAACTGCCAGAATTCGGCGAAGAAACCGGCGGGGCTCTGCCGGGCCTGTTTTTCGAAATCCGAAATGGGTTGTGGGTCGGGATTGGATGTCATGGCGGGGCCTCCTGGTTTTTAGAATGGGTCGAAATAACGCCGCGGTGGGAGCGGGGGCTCGGCGGGAATCCAATACGACTCCACTTTCTCAAAGCGCCGTTTCAAAGGATCCCGTCCCAACAGCCGCAGGAGAAGTCCGATGGGTGTGAGCACGAGGCCGAAGATCGCGGCCAGCAACACCCATGAAACGACAAACCCGACGGGAAACGTGATCACCACGCACGCCAGGTAAACCGGGCGGATCAGGCGCGGCAAAATCAACCCGCTGATCCCCAGGATGCCGCCCACGCCCCAGATCCATTGGGCCGCTTCCGGATGGTGTTTTGTCAAGGCCATGGCCCCGACGATGCCGGAAAAAATCAACGCCAGGGCCGCAAACTGGCGCAATTGGCGGGGCGTCGGCTTGAGGTTCAAGGAGATGATGGACATTTTGGAATTCCTAATCCAGTTTGAATTGGGATAAATAGGGTTTCAGATCGCCGGTTGCGGAGGCCGGCTGTTCCTCTTTCAGCAGGATGAATTTTTCGAGCACCAGCACATCCATGTGGGTGGCCATGAAACAGCGATGCGCGTGTTTGGGGGAGCAGACAATGGGCTCGCCGCGCACATTGAAGCTGGTGTTGATGATCACCGGGCAGCCGGTTTTGCGCTCGAAGGCCTTCAACAGTTTGTAATATCGGCCATGGCGCTCGGGATCCACGGTCTGCACGCGGGCCGAATAGTCCACGTGGGTGATGGCCGGAACCTCGGAACGGCACTGGTTCAGTTTTTCGATGCCCCGCAAGTGTGCCTGGGCGGGATCCCGCGGCGCGCGCCTGGATTCCCGGACCGGCGCCACCAGCAGCATGTAAGGGCTGTCCTCGTTGGGCCGCATTTCGAAATAGTCGTCCACCCGTTCCCGAAGCACGCCGGGAGCGAACGGACGGAAGGATTCCCGGAACTTGATCTTCAGATTCATCACGGACTGCATCCGGCGGCTGCGGGCGTCGCCGAGAATGCTCCGGTTCCCGAGCGCCCGGGGTCCGAATTCCATGCGGCTTTGAAGCCAGCCAATGACTTTTTCACGGGCCAACAGATCCGCCACCTGTTCGCACAACTCGTTTTCATCGTCAATAAAATGGAACCGGGCGCCCGCGGCTTCCAAAAAACGCCGGATTTCCCCGTCGCTGAAAGCGGGGCCCAGAAGGGAACCCTGCTGGCTGTCGTGAGGCTGGGGCCGGCGTGGATGGTCGAGCAATTGATGCCAGATGAACAGGGCGGTGCCCAGGGCGCCGCCCGCGTCGCCGGCCGCCGGTTGGATCCACAGGTTCTCGAATGGCCCCTCGCGCAGAATGCGTCCGTTGGCGACGCAGTTGAGCGCCACGCCGCCCGCCAGACAAAGGTTGGACAAGCCGGTTTGACGGCGCGCGTGCCGGGCCATGCGGAGCATGATTTCCTCGGTCACTTTCTGGATGGACGCGGCCAGATCCATGTGATGTTGGGTCAAGGGGCTTTCCGGTTTTCGCGGGGGAGCGCCGAAGAGGCGATGGAACTTTTCCGAGGTCATGGTCAGGCCGGCGCAATAATTGAAATAGGACATGTCCATCCGGAAAGAGCCGTCCGCCTTGAGGTCAATCAGCTTCTTCATGATGACATCATAACAGGTGGCCTCTCCATAAGGCGCCAGTCCCATCAGCTTGTATTCGCCGGAATTGACCTTGAATCCGCAGTAATAGGTGAAGGCGGAATAGAGCAAGCCCAGCGAATGAGGGAAATGCATTTCGGCCTCGATCGAAATGCGGTTGCCGCGGCCCGAGCCGTAACTGGCCGTGGCCCATTCGCCCACGCCATCCAGCGTCAAGAGGGCGGCCGACTCGAAAGGAGAGGGGAAAAACGCGCTGGCCGCATGGGATTCGTGGTGCGAGACAAAAACGAGGCGTTTTCGGTAGCCGGCGCCCAGGCCTTCACGGATTTCGCGGGAGAGATGGAGTTTTTTCTTCAGCCATAACGGCATGGCTTCCGCAAAGGGCCGAAAGCCGAAGGGCGCCGTTCCCAAATACGTTTCCAGCAGGCGTTCGAACTTCAGGAAGGGTTTTTCGTAAAAACCGACATAATCGAGTTGGTCCGGCTGGAGCTTTGCCTCCCGCAGGCAGTAAGCGATGGCGTTCGCGGGAAAACCCGCGTCGTGTTTGATGCGTGTGAAGCGTTCCTCCTGCGCGGCGGCCAGAATATGACCGTCCACGACCAGGGCGGCCGCGGAATCGTGATAAAAAGCCGAAAGTCCAAGAATAGTCGTCATGGCAGCAAAGAGCGGCAGACTATCAGAAAGCGGGGACGAAGGTAATGCTTTTTTATCCGGGCAGAAATCCCCACCCTAATCTTTACCCTAATCTTTATCCTTAATCTTCTGATGCGGCCGATGGGCAAGCAACCGGAGACGAGGGTAAAGATTAAGGCAAAGACGAAGGGAATGACAAATTGCTGCATTCCCCGGCGTTGACTCCCTGGCCGTTTTTTGGTGTGATCCTCCGATGGGGATGCCACAACAACTCGGCTTGATCGCGGGGCGGGGCGCCTATCCCCGCTTGCTGGCGGAGTCCGCCCGGAAGCAGGGCGTGCGCCGCTTGTTCGTCGTCGCGTTCAAAAAGGAGACGGATTCCGTCATCGAAAAGTTGGCCGACGAGGTCCGCTGGATCCATCTCGGCCAATTGGGCGCCCTTCTGGAGGCATTCAGGGAAAGCGGTGTTGCGCAAGCGGTCATGGCCGGCCAAATCGCCCCCAAACATTTTTTCAGCGTGCGCATGGACGCCCCACTGCTGGCCGTGATTCGGCGCTTGCGCACGGTCAACGCCGAAACGCTGTTCGCCGCGATCGGCGAGGAATTGAAGGCCATCGGAATCGAACTTTTGCCGGCGTATCTCTTCATGGAATCCGCCATGCCGGAACCGGGCCCCCTGGGTCATCGGCCGCTGACGGAGCAGGAACGGGCCGATGTCGAACTGGGGCTCAGGACCGCCAAGGCCGTCAGCGCCCTCGAGATCGGCCAGACGGTCGTTGTGAAGCGGGGCGTCATCCTCGCGGTGGAGGCGTTTGAGGGAACGGATGAAACGATTTTGCGGGCCGGCCGGTTGGCCGGCGACGGCAGCGTGGTGGTGAAAGTCGCCAAACGGGGGCACGACATGCGCTTCGATATTCCCGTTGTCGGGGAGCGGACTCTGAAAGTGCTCAAAAAGGCGGGCGCCTCGGTCCTGGCCGTGGAGGCCCGTCGAACCATTCTGCTGGAACGCGAAAAAATCGTTCAGGAGGCGGACCGTCAGGGCCTTGGCCTTCTGGCCGTGGAAGGAGACTCGCCGTGACCGAACGGAAGGTGAAAGTCGGCGTTGTCGGCGTGGGCAGCCTGGGCCAGTGGCACGCCCGTATTTTTTCGGAATTGCCCTCCGTCGAGTTTGTCGGCGTGGTGGATAGGAACATGGACCGCGCCCAGGAAATCGCCTCGCGCTACAAGACGCGCGCCTTCGCCGCCCTGGAGGAGCTGGCGTCGATTGTCGAGGCGGTCAGCGTGGCTGTTCCCTCCGACCGGCATTTTGACGTGGCCTGCCCCTTGCTGGAGCGCGGTGTGCACGTGCTGGTGGAAAAACCGATCGCCGACACGACGCGCGATGCCGAGGCCATGGTGGCGCTGTCCCAGCGGAAGGGCGTCATTCTTCAGGTGGGACACGTCGAGCGGTTCAATCCGGTCATGGCGTATCTGGAAAAAATCCTTCACCATCCGCGCTTCATCGAGGCGCATCGGTTGTCGCCCTATCCGCCGCCGCGGCCCGGCATGTCCCCGCGGGGTACGGAGGTCAGCGTGGTGCTGGACCTGATGATCCACGATTTGGAGGTCATTCTGCACCTCGTGCGGTCGAAAGTGGCCGATATTCACGCCGTGGGCGTGCCGGTGCTGAGCCCCAGCGAGGATATCGCCAACGTCCGCCTGTCGTTCGAGAACGGCTGCGTGGCCAACATCACGGCCAGCCGCATCAGCCCGGAGGCCATGCGGAAAATCCGTATTTTTCAGGAAGACGCCTATATCTCGCTCGACTACAAGGACCAGGCCGGCAAGATGTACGTCAAAAGCGAGAAGGGCATCGAGCACCAGGCCGTGCCGATCGAGAAGGGGGAACCGCTCAAGAACGAACTGGCCTCCTTTGTGGACTGTGTTCGTACGCGCGGAACGCCGCGCGTCGGCGGCGAACAGGCCTATGAGGCGCTCCAGTTGGCCGTCGCGATCTGTCGGAAACTCCGCGAGCATCCCTCATGAACCCTCCGTCCGTCTTTCTTGTCGCCGGTGAAGTTTCCGGCGACATGCATGCTGCCGCTCTTGTCCGGGCCGTCCTCGCGCGCCGGCCGGAGGTCCGTTTTTTCGGCGTCGGCGGCGACGAATTGCGCCGGGCCGGAATGGAGGTGCTCCAGGACAACCGTGAAATGGCCGTGCTCGGCCTGACGGAAGTGCTGAAAAAGTACTTCTTCTTCCGCCGCGTGTTCGATGCCATGGTCGCGCTGGCGGAGGAGCGCCGGCCGGATGCCGTCCTGTTGGTGGATTATCCCGGCTTCAATCTGCGGTTCGCCAAACGCATCCATCGGCGGGGCTTGAAGGTGATTTACTTCATCTGCCCGCAAGTGTGGGCGTGGGATCGTGGGCGCATCCCGATGATGGCGAAAATCGTGGACCGCCTGATCGCCATTTTCCCGTTCGAGCCGGCGGTGTTCGCGAACACCGGCCTGAAGGTGGATTTTGTGGGGCATCCGCTGGTGGACAAGGCCCGCGAAGCCCTGGCGGAACCGCTGCAGCCCCTGGCGTGGAACGGCGTGCCGCGCGTTGCCCTGCTGCCGGGCAGCCGCGAGCAGGAGCTGATCCGAATAATGCCCGTCATGTGGCGGGCGGCCGGACTCGTGGCGAAACGCCATCCGGAGGCGGGCTTTATCGTGGCGGCGCCATCGGAGGAACTGGCCGCCCGTGTGCGGGATCTGATCCGGACGATTCCGGGCGGGCCCCCGAAAGCCGAGGTCGTGGCAGGCTATACACGTCAGGCGCTCCGGCAGGCGACCGCCGCCTTTGTGGCGTCCGGCACGGCGAC
>JACQHI010000324.1 GCA_016199105.1 Lentisphaerota bacterium
TCTCGGGCGAGCACGGGATCGGCAAGCTCAAGAAACCGTACCTCGAACTCATGGTCGGCCAGGACGGCCTCCGCGCCATGCAGGCGGTGAAACGGATCTTCGATCCCGACGGACGGCTGAACCCCGGGAACCTGTTCCCGGACCCGTGACGAAGCAGGCTCTCCGAGCGCTCGGGATTCCATACCAATCCTGTGTGTTGTCCCGGCTTGAGCCGGACCTTAATCTTTGCCACGTGAGTCACATAGCAAGAAATGGGCCTTTTTGTAGGCCCGGTGGCCCCACCGGGCGGGTTTTTCAGCGGAATCAAGATTAAGAGAAAAGACAATGGGAAAAACCGCTGCGGGTGCGACCGCTCCGTTGACAGACCCGATGGCGGCGCGTAGAGTTATGCAGTCGTTGAGCAGTTTTTATGCTTAAAAAAATCCTACAGGGACTGGGAATCGGCCTGGCCGCGACGCTCATCGCCGCCGCCGTCGGGCACTGGCGGTTGCTGAACGGACTGGAAACCCGCACGTACGACTGGCGCGTGCGCATGCTGGCCAAGCCGTCGCCGTTCACCGACCAGATCCGTCTGATCCTGCTCGACCAGAACAGTCTGGATTGGGGCGTGAACGCCATGGGCCTTTCCTGGCCGTGGCCGCGCGAAGTGTACGCCTCCCTCATCGCCTTCTGCAAACGACAGGGCGCAAAAACCATTAGCTTCGATGTGCTTTTTACGGAACCGTCGAAATATGGAGTGGAAGACGATCGTGCACTGGGTTCCTCCATCGCCGCCGCCTCCAATTTCGTCGGCACCGTGTTTCTCGGGAAGGAAAGCGGAAGCCGCACGAATTGGCCGGCGGGAATGCCCCTGCCCCTCAAAACCGACATCGCGCCCGACGCCCGTGTAGCCAGCCTGCCCCGGGCCGCGTTTCCCATCCCGGAAATTGGAACCAACGCCGCTCTGCTGGGCAATGTTCACTCGGGCCCGGATTCCGACGGCATTCATCGCCGGCTCAAGCCATTGACCCTGTTCGACGGCCAGGCAATTCCATTCCTGGGACTCGCCGCCTACCTGACGGCTTCGCCCCATGAAGCCATTGCCATCGCGCCTCGCGCGATCCGGATAGGATCTCATGTCGTGCCGCTCGACCGCCGCGGCAACGCCATCCTCCGCTACCGCGGTCCCGCGGGAACGCACCAGCGAATCAGCGCGGCGGCCGTGATCCAATCGGAACTGCAGATTCAGGAAGGCAAACCGCCTGTGATCTCGGATCCGACTTTGTTCAAGGATAAGTACGTCTTCTTTGGATTCAGCGCGCCGGGCCTGTTGGACCTGCGGCCGACGCCGGTCAAAGGCGTTTATCCCGGCGTGGAAATTGCCGCCACGTTCCTCGACAACCTGCTCGCCGGCGATTTCATCCGGAAGACGCCTTTGCTTTTCGATGTCCTGATCGCCCTTCTCCTGAGCTGCCTGTGCGGCGTCGGCATCCGGGCCGGCCGGAACGCGCGGGATAACGTGGCGGGCTTCATCGTCGCCCTGCCCATTCCGCTTCTGCTCACCCTATGGGCGTATCAACGGGGCTACTGGATGTCGTTCACCGTGCTGGAAACCGGAGTCGTGTTGTCGCTGGTGGCCGCGCTCATGCTCAACTATGCCGTGGAAGGCAAGCAGAAGCGATTCATCCGGAACGCCTTCAAATATTACCTGAGCGAGGACGTCATCCAGCAGCTCACGCAGAACCCGGACCGCCTCAAGCTGGGCGGGGAACTCAGGACCCTGACCATCCATTTTTCGGACATCAAGGGCTTTTCGACCTTCTCCGAAAAGCTCGATCCGCCGACTCTCACCACCCTCATGAACGACTACCTCACCGCCATGACCGACATCATCCAGGAGGAAGGCGGCACAGTGGACAAATACATCGGCGATGCCGTGGTGGCCTTCTGGAACGCCCCGCTCTCGCAGGAAGACCACGCGGTGCGCGGCGTGCGCGCGGCGCTACGCTGCCAGCGCAAGCTGGCCGAGCTGCGGCCGGAACTCAAGGCCCGCACGGGGGCGGAAGTTTACTGCCGGATCGGCCTCCACACCGGTCCGGTGAAAGTCGGCAACATGGGCTCCCACACGCGGTTCAACTACACCATGCTCGGCGACGCCGCCAATCTGGCCTCGCGGCTGGAGGGGGTCAACAAGCAGTTCGGCACCTACGCCATGATTTCCGAGGCCACGCGCGCCCTGCTGGGCGACGCCTTTGCCGTGCGGGAACTGTCGCAAATCGCGGTAAAGGGACGCGCGGGGGCGGTGCGGGTGTTCGAGCCGATGTGGCCGCAGGACTATGCCGAGCGCCACGACGTGCTGGAGACATTTGCCCGCGGGCTGGCCGCCTACTATGCGGGCCGGTTCCCGGAGGCCATCAAGGTCTTCGAGACGATCCAGGAGAAAGACCCGCCCGCCCCATACTACATCAAGCGCTGCCAAGACCTGATCGCCCACCCGCCCGCCGCCTGGGACGGCGTCTGGGTGATGACGGAGAAGTGAAGCGTCGCAACGACGCAGGTTCAAGGGTTCAGAGTTCAGGGTTCAGGAAAGAAATCTGCACTTCGACATTGTGCGTTCGACATTTCTATCACCATCCGGCCTCGGTCGGCAGCTTCCCCGAACCCTGAGGACTAGCCCTGCTTTCGCAGGGCTAGGTGATATCGTACTTCTTTTTGAAATAGTCGTATGCCTCGTTGATGGCTTTCATCTCCTGCTCGGCGACCGCCCGGAGCTTCGGGCCCAAATCATTGACCCGGTCGGGATGATATTGCGTGACCAATTCGCGGTAGCGCCGCTTGACGTCATCGCGCGTCAGGGCGCCTTTCAGGCCAAGCACCCGTCCGTAATAGCCCTCGCCTTTTTCCGACGGCGCCTGTGGTCGGCTTGGGTCCTCTTCGGTCCGCTGTCGGGCCTCTTCAAAGACGCGTCGCGCCTCCTCCTGTTGCCGGCGCTCCTCCCCTCTTCGTTGCCGCTCTTCCTGCCGCCGTTGCGCTTGTTGGGGAAACAGGGCCGCCCACAGGCGGGCGCAAAGTCCCAGCAGCAGGCGCACGACGAGGGCGACGAGCACCATCAGACTCACCAACAGCAATACTCTCAGGATCATGGTCATCGCTTGCCGACCGGTGCAATGTAAACGGTGAATTCCTCATCGCCATCGACACCGAGAAGCCGGTCGCACGCGTCCTGGTTGTAGGCGGCGATGGCACAGGTCCCGGCGCCGATGCTTCCGCAGGCCAGATAGAGATTCTGGCAGACATGGCCGGCATCGAGGGCGATCACCTTGTGGGCCGCCAGGTCGTAGCGCCATTCCATGCGCGCCGGAATCGCCGTCCAGAAAAACGTCACGGCGGCAGCGGCGACAAAGTCCTGGCCGAGGCAGGCGGCCGCCGCTTGGCGGCCGATCCGGGCGTCCAGGGTCAGACACGCCAATTGGCCGTCGAACGGCAAATAGCGGTAGAGACCGGGCGCCAGGGATTCGACCCGCTCGACCGCCAGGTAGGTTTCAATGGCGTGGCGGGCCCCCGCCGAGGGCACGGTGCGAAGCGCGCACGCCGGGTTCACCACTTCGCGGACACCCTGTGTCGCCCATAGGAGCAAGGCCAGTTCCTCGATGGCCAGCGGGGCGGCGGTGTAATCCCGCACACTTTCCCGGCGGGCGATCGCCTCGCCCAGCGGCATACGACCCAGCCGGGCCAGCGCCGCGGACCCGTCGGGAAGCTCCACGCGTACCGCGTCCGGCGGACAGGGTTTTTGCAGGGGCGGCGCCGGCAAGCGCCGGCTTTGGTCCGTGCGCGAGAAATCGATTTGCTGCCGGACACTGTCCTTGAGGAAGAACCGATTCGCTTCAAAACGCTTGCTGGACATACGATGAAAGCCTCCTCGCATCCCGCTTCGGCCGCCAGGCCGGCCATTCTAAAGCTCAAGGCTCGATCTCGTCTCCTGGCAGGGGCGGGCGATGCGGAACTCGGTCGAGAATCCGCTTGAAGGCTCCGCTTTTGGCCTTCTTCGCTCTTTCAGTAATGTAATCTTCAGTCATGATGGCCGAGATTTTCTCGGAAACAGCCGCCAATATGAACTGGTTGATCGAAACCCCCTCTTGCGAGGAGATATCGCGAATATGTCGATGTACCGAGTTTGGCAATCGTAGATTCAAGGCACTCATCTCATCTCCTTTTATTATACAGCACCACGAGACAAGTCAATTATTGTATGTTTTCATCCTCGTTTTCAGATATCGGTCAGAACTTGCGGCGGCAACAGCCAGACTTCATCCGAGTTGTCCCGGTCTATCGTCTCCGCATGGTAGATGGTCCGCAATTCCTCGAAGGCCGCCTTCAGGGCTTCGCCCCCGGGGGAGCTAAAACTCCCCTTGGCGCCATCCTGAACTCCACCGTCAACCCCGCATCGCGATCCGCCCCCGCCTTCGCGTTGCAGCGTTGTCGAATCTGGCGCGCGAACAACGCGGCTATGTTCTTCACTACCGGTCCGGCATCCCCGGGCAAGTCGATGCGCACCGACTTGACGGCCGCAAATGATGCCGATGACGTCATATCGATCGTCTCCGTTCTTTTTATGATTTTCCTGTAACGCGACTTCCTTTCCCTCCGTTCACCTTTCCACGAACGGCAGGCAAGTCATGCGCAACTCCGTGCAGCCCATCGGCAACAGGGTCAAGTCCACCGGGGAACCGTCGAACGCCAGCATGCCCGCCGCGGGCATCGGCGGTGTTTCCGGCTTTTCCGGAGTACCCGCAAGCCCCCAGTGGGCCACGCGCCGACCGCGTACCTGCAATCCGACCGGGGCATACTGCCACGCCTTTTTCGAGCCTGGGTTCGGCCTGCGGACCAGACGGCAGGAACGCTCCAGGTTCTTTGGATCAACGTCCAATGCCGCATTCCAGAAGGAACCCGCCGCCGGAAAGAGATGCCAACGTTCCCGAATATTGTCCGGTCCCGGCTGACCCTCGCCGGCGAACTCCCAGCGCGCCTCGACCGGCAACGCAAACACGAGCGGCCCTCGCTGAATGGCCGCGCCAGGCACACACCCTTGTTCGCGATGCCAGGCAAGCTGCAAGGGGAAGTCGAATGCAATCTCGACGAGGTCGCCCGATTTCCACTCGCGCTCGACCTTCAGCATACTGCCTGCCTGCGCGACGACATCCAAGGCAGCTCCATTCACCGTCACGACCGCGCCCCGGACCCAAGTCGGAATCCGCAACTCCAGCGGGAAACGCGCCGCTTGCGCGAGCCGCAGCTCCAAGCGCACACAATCTTCGAAGGGATAATCGGTATCCATCAACAGTTCCAAACCGTTGTTGTTTTCAAGCGGCACCTTGAACCGGCAAGGCATGTAGTAAACTACGGCTACCCCGCCAAACGGCCCGCGCGCCACGGCGTGCTCGATATGCCGCGGGAACGCTTCAGCCGAAAAAGCATTACAGCAGCCCGGAACGTGCTGCATGTCGAACCAGCCGTGATTGACGCCATACGGGTCAACATCACCACGCTTGGTGCGCATCCATGGTGCGAGAACAAGCTGATTCGGCGCCGATTGATACTGAAGCCCCACGCCGTCCTTGGTCTTGCTGCCCCAATACCCGTTGTAGAGCGCGCGCTCGGCCCAGTCCGCAAACCGCACCCGGCCGCTCATGCTGAACAGCGTCCGACAGGCCGACGACCACTCAATGAAATTACAGTGTTCCGTCGTCTTGCGCGGATCCTTCGCCTCGTAGGCTTCCCAGCCCACCGGATAGCCGGAGACCTGCCCGGCGATTTCCATGGCGCGTTCGACGCCGCGAATCCCCAGCGCCAGGTCGTCCGGGTTGGCCGTCAACAGCGACATAACGGCCGACGCTTGGATGGACAACGAGAGGTTGACCAAATGCCCGTTGGCCCAATTCGCATCGGTCCCCGAAGTCTCCAATGGCGTCCGGATTGTCTCCCGATAGTGTTCGTAACAGCTACGCAAGCGTGTCGGAATGCGCGCATCGCCGGTCAGCGCGTAAGCGGACTGCAGCATGCCCCGGAAGAGCGCCGCGGGGCAATCCCAACGCGTGCCCGGCACGGTGGAAGGCATGTTCGGGTAGCCGGCTCCGCCCATGAAGGCGGCATCGGTCACCAGGAACTCGCTGAACCGCCGCGCCGCATCCCCGACCGCCGCCTCCCCCGTCAAGCGGTGCTCGAACAGCAGCGTCTCCAACACGTCGGACTCGGCCATCAGTTCCCAGCACGGGTAGTGATAATCGCCCGCATCGCGGGCGCCCAGATAGCCGTCCGGATCCTGGGAGGCGAGAAGGCGGGGGAGAAATGTTTCGCGAAAATACCGGGCCGAATCCGAGTCCGGCAGCAGCCAGGCCAATTTGCCCAGCCCGCGGGCGACGTACAACCCGAGCACGTTGGCATCGAAGACAGCACCCGCCAGGACTGCCCAGTTGCGCTCCCATCCGATGCGAGCGCTGTAGACCGGATGATCCGCGCGAATCATCCGGCGCGTCCAGCCCTGCTCCACCACTTCCAACACCTCTCGAAGCCGCCCGCACGGGACCGTGCCCCTGGGATGTACCGGAGTGTAGGCCGGAGCGTTCAAGGTCTTGGATGAGGACCTGGATTTACCTGCCATGATCTGGATCCTCCTGACCGATGATCCGGAATATCGTTAAAATCCATCCATCAGACGGTAATACTCTTTAAGGGTTTCAATGGATTTCAGGGTCGCCTCGTACAGGAACCAGCTGAGGGCAAGAATGACGATGGTCCATCCGATCTTCCAGGCTCGTTTTGTCAGCGGGCGCCACCATAGCAGAGGCAGCGCCAGGGGACCCACACAGCAAATCGCAATGACAATGAATGACGTGCTGAAATACCATGCAATTTTCTTGTTCGGCAAGGCCGGCCGCGTATATCCATCCAGGAATTCGCCACAGTGCTTGCACTTGATCGCTTCGTCCTGAATCTCCTCGGCACAGAATGGACACTTCTTCATCTCTTGTCTTTCGCGGCGGTACGTTATACGAGCCTACGTTTGCCTCATGGCATCATTCCTTGCGTGCTTTCGTCAGAGGCGTCTCTCCAATTCCTCCCAGGCCGGAAGCTGGAAATATTGTTTCCCGTTCCGGTACTCGTCATAGGTGATGTCCCAGTACTTGCGCGCCATGCGCTCGAAGTCGTTCCAGATTTTCTCCGTCGCATCCAGATCGGGCGCAATCCATCCGTCTTTCACGCGATATTCCGCAAGGAGACGCGCGGCTGTATCACACAGGTTCCGCACTTGCGACTCGACAATCGTCCTGCCGGTTTCTTCCGTGGGGAGCGGACCCTTGCTGAAATTTACGTAGCCGGCGTATCGTTCACCCAATTCCGCGGCAGCGGTTTTGCGATTCAGATCCGTCAGACCGGGACGCAGCGCCATGAGCTGCGAGGTCTCGCAAACACCGGCATGGTCGCCGCGATAGGGAAGGCGCTCGTCGATGCACTCCCAATCGGCAATCGCATAAAAGCGGATGGGCGAGCCCGTGCGGCGAAGATAGTATTCGCAGAGCTTGCGCAGGACCCGCTCGACGCCGCCATAGTGGCCCGTTACCAGGACGGCGGCATGGAAGCCGCGCGCGTCCATCGCCCGAATCTGGTACAATACGATGCGATAGAACAGATCGGAGGGAATGGAGCTGCAAAGCGGCTGGCGCACTCCGGCATCGCAAAGCCAGCCATGGCCCTTTCCATCGTCGTGAAACCCGGGAAGCTCCTGAATATGCCAGGCGAACGGGGGCGCAACGATGCCGCCCTGCCGTTGGGCGGCGGACTCAACCAGCGCATAGGCCTTGAGCCAGTCCAAGCCCAGCGCGTTGTAGGCGCCGTGCGGCTCCGCCAAGCCGTAGGCCATATAGCAGGCCGGAAACCGGTCGCGGGCTTCAAGAAACTCGTGGGGAAGCATTTCCTCCCAGCGGACTTTGTTTGTCAGTGCCATTCCCTTCCTCATGCGTGAACGCGGCCGCGCAGATTTCTTCCTTGCTTGAGCGCCGCCTCCGCCGCATCGCGCCGAAACCCGAGGAGCATGATTCCCTTGTCGATCGTGTTGCGGAAGACACGCTCCATGTCGTTATATTCGGGCTGCGACAAACTGACGGCGGACAGTCCGGCAATCTTATGCAGGCGGTCAATATAGTGATCCCCCCTGCCGCAGAAATGGATGGCGCCCCCGCCGAATTCGGACAGCAAGCGCCGATCGTACGGTTCGATAAATTCGTCGAACATCTCGGGGGAGAGATTCATGGCCGAATCGTCCCGCAGCATGAGGCGGCCCTTGTGCAACATCCCCCAATGCGCGGCATAACCGTCGCGGGGCGGCACGATTCGCTGCCATTCTCGCATGAACCGGGCGTACGTCCGGGTAATCAAATCGAGGAAAACTTTCACCAAAGCCGGCTCGTCGATCAGATGCACAAACATGGCCGAGCCCAGAAGCAGTTCGCAGGCATCCATCGGACCCTGGAGATCCGGATGGTAGATATGGACATACTTGGCGATTTTGGGATAGCCGGTGAACAGAGCGGTGAAACGCTTTGCCATGGCAAAGCATCGGTCGCCATAGCCGGTGTGCAGATCGGGGATTCCGGCTTTGAGAAGGCGTCGGACAGCGTCAAGGCCGCCGGCCAGCGGAATTGACGTCGGCAGCGTATTCAATTGAACGTCCATAATGAACATTTCAGCCCCAAACAAGGATGGGAGAATGCCGGTGCCATAATTCGACCGGACGTTCAGGATGGCTCCTGTTCCCTGCGCCAGCGCGTCCGAACAGGCGGCGAGCTGCTGAATCGCCATCCGGTCCATGTCGTCAAGCGCCTCGTTGATGGAGACCTTCGGCCAGTCCACCGCGGGCGGCGATGGCTTTCGCCGCGAGGGCGCAAAGAAACCGGTCTGCAGCTTCCCGTCGAGAAAACGCGTCCACTGGAACAGCAGTTCCTCCTCAACCCCCGGATCGATGCGCTTTTCCAGGTCTTCGAGATATTGCTCGATCATCGTCTTCTCGCTCCTCATGACACCTTGACACTTACCTGAACAGGTCGCTATGTGTACCGGTCCGTTCCAGTCGCAGTGAGGTTTCGTCCGCGGTATAAATCAGAATCCAGTCGGGTTCAATGTGGCAGTCTCTTGATGGTTGCCAGGGGCCGAGGAGCGGATGATCCCTGAGCTTTGGCTCAAGCGGCGAACCTGCCGCAAGCAGACGAACCACCTCTCGCAGTTTCCCGAGGTCTTTCCCTCGTTTGCGCATGCGTTTGACGTCGCGCAAGAATTGCGTCGTCTGGGAAAGCGTCCTCACTTCTCCCAGCTCTTGAACATGCGATTCAGGTCCGCAAATTCCTCGATCTCCTCGCCACGGCGGCTCTTCCCCAGCGTGGCCGCTGTCTGTTCGTTGGGGATCATGACCGCGAACGGCAAACCGCCGCGGAGCGTGATTTGCCGATAGAACATACGGATGGCCTCCGTGGGGCTAAGCCCAAGTTTGTGCAGCACTCCTTCGGCGCTGCGTTTCGTCCGGGGTTCGATGCGAGCGTGTATGACGGCTGTTTTCATGCAGACTACTGTGTCGCATATGCAACACAAACGCAAGCGTTTTTTTGAGCCACCGCAGGCGGCAATTGTTTTCACCGGCAGGGAGCGAAGAAACCGGTCTTTAGCTTCCCGGCCAGGAAGCGCCTCCGCTAGGACAGCAGTTCCTCTTCAAGCCCCGGATCGATGCGGTTTTCCAGGTCTTCAAGATATTGTGTTATCATCGTCTTTTTTCGCCTCATGCCACCTTGACCCTCAAGGCATCATCCCTTGCACGCATCTGGGGTGTTAGTCCTTTTGCAGCTGCAGCCATTTCAATTGTTTCATCAGCCAAAGGAGCGCCCCGTTAGACCAATTGTTATCATCCGATATACCACCAGATGTGGTTCCTCCATAAATTGATCTCTGGCCCGTGTGCCCGGACGATTTCCTGCCAGAAAACGAGGGTGGGTGCGAGTGATGCCAGAAACAACAACGACGCTACGATAAATGCCAGAAGAGGAATGCTGCGACGTGCGGCCAACACACCGCCAATCGCTAGCCCCAAGAGGAAGATCGGAATGGATCCATTCAGAATTGTGCTGACGAACCAAATCTCGTCATAGGCATCGAGTTTCATCGAGCCGGGTGGCACAGGCTCAAACCAGATATAGAGGCCGAGAGCTGTTGCACCGCAGTTCCAGATTGCGGCAAGGCTTATCGAGATAACACATGCGATTCCACATAATAGTTTGAGCGAAATCTTCATCTTTCTTACCAACATTATGTAGACCAATGCTTACTTTCTCTGATAACTCCTGTTGCTACCATCGTCCCCAGCCGGGATACAAGGACGTCACGTCCACGGGGGAGGACGGCCATTGGCCCGCGCGGTCGCTGACGGCGAGTTCCAGCCAGACGAGGCGTTTGGGGGCCGGGTTCCGCAGTGCGACCCGGTTCTCCCCCCGCCGCAAGGCGCCGGCCGGCACATACGTCCAGCCGATCTCCTGCGCGTATTTCAGGATGCGGCCCTGGACGGTTTTATGTTCGGATGGAGTGGTCATGTTGATCTATTATTTAACCGCAAAGAAAGCAGAGAGCGCAGAGAGAAAAAGCCCTGCAATTCTTTGTGTTCCTTGTGTTCTCTGCGGTTGACCCTCAGTCCACGCGAACTTGCGGATTTCAAACTTGCAGGAGCCAAAGTTGATCAACAACCCGTGCTCAAGCCGCGAAGACTTCAGATAGCCCAATATCTGCGCTTCATGCTCCGGGGCGAGCGTCGTGGCGGTTTTCAATTCGATGATCAAA
>JACQHI010000325.1 GCA_016199105.1 Lentisphaerota bacterium
ACTCCAGACGGCTCGCCGGAGTCTCGCCCTCCATGTAACCAAACACGTGGTTTTCCGAGCGTTTGGACGTGAGTCCCCGATCCGGATCAGGGCCAACGTCCCTCATGGGAGGGCGAGCAGCTTGCCCTCCATAGCCTTGGCGAAGGAGGGAACCGAATTCGACACACTTCCCGGAGATGGGCAGTCCGCCCATCTTGGCTTATACATGGCTACCATACCCAGGGGCCAAATTATCGCCGAAAGAGCGGCTGGCCGTCCACGGTCCACCGATGGAGGAGCCGGCCCTGCCTGTCTTCCCGGAGAAGCCCAAGCCCGGTCCGGCCCTGGAGATCCTTCAGCTCGATGTAGGCGTGGTCCAGCGCGCCGACGATCGTGTCCTTGAAACCGGCGGACTCGACTTCGGCGCGTAAAATCCGGCGCTCGGGAACCGGAGTCACCTTGAGCGGCGGTGCGCCCGTACGACGGGGCACCAGGATCGTCATCATCATGCAGTTCCATCCAAACAGCTCCGCCACCAGGCGCGGGCGCCACAGACTGCTATTCCCGAGATCATTGATCTCGGTCTGCCGGGCCTCGGCCTTGACTTTCGGTTTGTCGGCCTCGGCGATATTCGGCATGAAGACTTCGTCCGTGCGCAAGGCCAGACGGTGCGGATCGGTCGGGAAGTCGCCGGGATGCGGGATCACGAAAGTCACATCGAGCCGCGCATGCGTCTTTTCCACCGTGGCCGTGTTGGGGCCGGTGATCCGTATGTCGGAGGCGGGATGGGCGTGCAACTGCCACCAGAAGGTATGCCGGCTGTCGTCCGGATTGATGTGGTCGAGCAAAACGATGCAGGCGTCGTCGCCGCCGAGGCGGACGAACATCAGGTGGCGGTGCGCCCAGCGGCATTCCTTGATGCCCGACACATCGGCCATGACGTAGTCCACGATATCATCCCGCTGGAAATCCTGCAGTTTGCCGGCCCGCTCAAGGGTGGCTGCGGGCTTTCCGGCTTGCCGCGCCAGGCGGCCATCCACGAGGATCACGTTGTGCTGGTCCTCCAGGTCGTTCCAGTAGCCGCCATCCACGGCCAGGGAATCCCCGTGGGCGAAGAGCGAAAAGTGGCTTCCGTCGGCGTGCAGGTGGACCAGTTGGCGGATGGACCGGCCCTGGCCGAGGAAGTTCAGGTAAACGGCGTCGGGGCCCCAGCTCGTGCGGAAGTTGGCCATCTCGGTGCCCGCGGCAACCGCGGCGGTGGGCAGGGCGGATTTCTCGATCGCGAGCGGCTGGATGCGGTCGTCCAGCCAGATCAGAGACAGGAGATTCCCCCGCCACACATGCCAGAGGCGGAGGTCCTGATTCTGGACGTTTTGGTTCCTGGAATCGTGGCAGTAGCGGTGCCACAGGTCCATATCCTGGGGGCGGCCATAATGCCGCGCGGTCAGGCAGAGCCACGGCAGGTCTTCCGGCACGGTCAAGTCGCTGGTCTGGGCCATGCTCGTGAGATCCGGGAACACGATCTGGAAGACGGCGTCCGGGATGCGGCCGAGGAGGGGATGGCTTGCGAACAGGTTTTCGCGGCCGTTCTGGAAAAGAAGCTGGGCGAAGATGTAGATCCAGTAGACGGAGGTGATGTAGCCGTAGCCGACCCCTTCGTAGGAATAGCCCGAAGCATCCATCGTGTGCCGGAGATATCCCTGGCAGGTGTCGCGGCCCCAATCCACAGTACGCTCCCATTCCGGGTGGCCCGATTCCTTGCCGAACACCAGGGCGCAGACAGCGGATGCGATGTTGCGGGTGATGGGAATGTTCTGTCCGAAGGGATAGCTGAACGTGACGGATTCAAACACGTTGTCGTCGATGAAATACTCGCGGACCAGCCGCAGAAGGGTGTCGGCCCGGCGCGGATCGAGGGAGTCGCGGCACATATCCGCGGCCAGGCAGACCATGGCCTGGGGGAAATACGGGGTCAATGTGCCGCCCTTGTTGACGTGCCAGTTGGGAACGTTTGTTTCCCAGTTATCATCGAGGATGTCGATCATCCGGTGGACGTAATCGAGCGCATCGGCGCCGCCGGTCAGGCGGTGGATGAAACCGGCCTCCATTTCCATGGGCGTGTTGTAGGCGCTGCCGCAGTTGCCGACACAGTTCCGGTAATTTTTCCGGCGCATGGTTTCGGCCACGAAGGAGAAATCGGATTGGATGCGGGCGAAGAGGGACCGGCCGGGTTCACGGCTGACTTTGTCCTTCACCGTTTCGATGTCAATTCCAGCCAGAAGTCCGCGCGAGCGTGTGTGCATGCGGCAATCCCTTTCCGTAACGATGCCTGATCCGGATGATTTATCTTTTCTTTGGGTTTCCCCGTCAATCGTAATTATCCGGGCCGCTTGTGGAGTGGCGAGCCGGGATTTCAAACTGCTGCGTTGACCGGGCAGGCGCCGCCATGAGAGACTGCCGGGGATTTTCCACGCCGTTGGATTCAAGGGCGAATGCCTTTACGGGAAGGACGCGTTCATTGCGCTTTGATCAAGTTCCACTGGGGGCGGTTTCCTCGGCGATGATCGCACTCGCTTTTCTGACGCAGGTCCATCCGGCGACGGCGGAGTCCGTGACGCCCTCTCAGGCGCTGATCGACCAGATGCGGGAAGCGGTCGAGTCGGCACGGGAGGAAGCGCCGAGGATTGCCGCGCTGGCCGATGCGGCGGCGGATGGCTTCATCCGGGCGGAGGTCATCTATTGCGCACCCAACCAGGAGGGATTTTTATCGGAACTCCTGGGGCGGGCGGGCGGCATGACGGCCCTGACGAAATGGGACGGACGGAATTCCGTCAAGAAGAACGCCCCGCTGCTCCTGGCGCTGGAACCGTATTCGGATCATCCGGATCGCGTGAACGGCTGGGTGGACCAGGCCGTGACGAGCGGAGCTTCCGTGATCGTCTTTGCGGCGCCGGGCGACCTGGCCTGCGTTCCCCGCGCCGGCGGCGGATTTTTCCAGCCGGCGGATTTTTCCGGTTTCGTGGATAATCACACGGCATCCAGCCCCCTCCGGATGCCGAACGCCGGAGGCGGATACGCCACGGTGTATTTGTCGGGCGTCGTGAACATGATGTATAGCTGGATGTTCACCGGCGAGCTGGCGGCGGCCTGCACGCGCCGCGGAAAGATGCCCGTGTTCTGGCTCAGCATCGCCATCGACGAGCCCCGCGGTTCCCCCCGCCTGGCGCGCTACAGCAAATCGATCCCGGAAGGCAAAAAGTGGGGACCCCAGAAGGCGTTTCACGACGACATGACCGTGCCGCCGGTGTCCGCCGGCGTGGTGGCCGGCGCCTATCTGGATTTTCTGGAAGGCTGTCTCGACGAGCTGGAACGGGGGATGCGTCCGTCACTGGAGAAGGCGGTCCAAAGGACCTCCGCCGTTCTCCGGAATCACGGGAAAGCCTATGTCTATGCCCTGGGCCATTGTTTCCCGCTCGTGGTGCCGAAGCAACAATGGCATGACGGCTTGATCGCCGTCGGTCCGGAATGGATGGGGTTGCGGGATGAGTTCAAGCGGGAGGCGGGCGAGGGCGACGCCTTCCTGATCCTCGGGATGCCGTTGTATCCGGCGAAGGATGTCGCCGCCGGCCGCGCCAAGAAGATGTCGATCATGGCGATGAGCATGGAGAAGCCGGACGTTCCGGCGTTCGAGACCCCGGATTTCCTGTGGATGCACGCCCCGTGGCCGGTGGAGGATGGCGCCGTCCGGCTTCCCGGCTATGACATCAACATCCTGCCGGTGACCGGGGTCATGAACACGCTGATCTATTACATGATCCGGTCCGAACTCGAATGATGGAGGGCGAGGCTGTGCCGAGCCGGGCTTCATGCGCTGAAAGTGCGGCTCGGCGCAGCCTCGCCCTCCACATCGAAAATCGCCGGATTATCGGTTTGCCTTTTCCGCTTGCTCCGGTGTATGCTGTCGTCAACTTTGAACCGGTATTCCGTGGGAACACATTCCTTCATGAAGATGAATAACCAGGTCATGTCAGGGCGGGGCCGGGCGGGAATCGCGGCGCTGCTGTTGTTCGCCGGCTGGATGGCGCAAGCCTCGGATGGAACGAAGCGATGGAGCCGGGAGTGGGGCTCCTCCACCAGCGATCTGGCGTATGCCGTGGCGGTGGACGGCGCCAGCAATGTCACTGTGGCGGGCGGGGCGTATGGCGGGTTCGACGGCCAGTCCAACGAGGGATCCCGGGACGTATTCCTGTCCAGATTCCTTCCCAACGGCACCCGGCAGTTGAGCGCGATGTGGGGCTCGGTGTATGACGACTATGCCTCCGGCGTGGCGGTGGATGCCGCCGGTTATATCTACCTCGCGGGTGGAACCTATGGCGAGTTTGACGGAGAAAACAACGCCGGAAAGAACGACGCCTTTTTGACGAAATGCGCCCCGGATGGCACGCGCGTCTGGACCAGGATCTGGGGCACGGCCACCAACGACAGCGCCTACGATGTGGCCGTGGATTCCGCCACCAATATTTATGTGTCCGGATTCACGCATGGCGACCTGGAAGGACAAACCGTCACGGGCGCCCGCGACGCGTTCGTGACGAAATTTACGCCGGACGGTTCCCGCCAGTGGAGCCGCCTCCTGGGCTCGTCGGGGAACGACAATGCCTATGCCGTGGCGGTGGACGGCGGAGGGAATGTGTATGTGACGGGCAGTTACAACGAATCCGGCGGCACGGAGAGCGACGCGTTCCTGGCGAAATATACGGCCACGGGTGTTTCCGTCTGGAACCAGGTTTGGGGATCCGCCAGTTATGACGAGTCGCGCGGCGTGGAAATCGACGCGGCCAGCAACCTGTTTGTGGCCGGATTCACGGATGGCAGTCTGGACGGCCAGACCTCCTCCGGGTTGCGGGACGCGTTTTTCTCCGCATATTCGATTGACGGCGTCCGCCTCTGGACCCGGCAATGGGGCTCGGCGAGCAACGATTCCGCCTATGATATCGCCCTGGATCGCGCCGGATATATCTACGTCTCGGGGAATACCGATGGCGCGTTTGACGGACAGACGGTGGCGGGCAAACAGGATGTCTTCGTTTCGCAGTATTCTCCCGTCGGAGATCGGATCTGGAGCCGGATCGTGGGGTCCGTCAGCAACGATTATGCGCAGGGGATGACCTGCGGCGCCGACAGCAATGTTTATG
>JACQHI010000322.1 GCA_016199105.1 Lentisphaerota bacterium
ATGTAGCGGGGACGACTTTCCGCCGGCTTCGCTGTTTTTGAATCTCTCATTGTCCACCCATGTGCGAGATCCGATAGAGCCACGTGTCGGCGCCCCACTTGTCCTTTTCCTGTTCGACAAACCAGGGCAGGTAGAGCAGGATCTCGCCCGTCTCGCGGTCTTCATGCGCCGAGAAATTCGACAGGCCCGTGGGCGGATCGCCGGGCTTGCGCTCGGCCACCAGGAAGAGCGACTCCTGGATCAGCCGGATCGTCTGCTCGTTGATCTCGCCGATATAGAGCTTCTCGCGCGGTCCGCCGTCAACGGGGTTGGTCTCCATGATGTTGCCGATCCAGAGCAGCTTGCCGCCGGAGAGGCGGAGGAAATGGGAAATGCTGTCGGGCGAATAGAAGGCCGTGCCGGGCTCGCCATCGTCGTAGCGCCAGGGCTTGGGAAAACTCCAGGTCGCCCCGCCGTCGCGCGAAATCGATTGCCACTTGTGGCACGGCATCCGGCTCTGGGGGTCGCGTTTGCCCCCGTTGCAGGCGCGCATGCTGGTGAAGACCGTGCCGTCGGGCAGCATCGCCAGCGCCGGCTCGCAGATGCCGCGGACCGCCAGCTCTGGCGGCAGCGCGATGATCGGGCCGGCATGCCATTCGATGCGGCAGTCGTCGCGCCAGAAGCCGTGGAGCACCTGGATCTCCGTCCAGAACCATCCGCCGCCGGGGTTGTAGAACTCGCCGTCGGGACCGTGGACGGTTTTGCTGATGACCGCCAACAGCTTGCCGTCGGGCAGGCGGAGGATCGAAGGAACCGCCGCGTTGGTGAATGCGTTGCGGCCGATCCACATCCCAGGCATGGGATTCTCGTGGGTGTACCCCGGCACGATCACTTCGTCGTCAACGACATTCGTCCGGCCGCCATCGAGCGAGACGCTGTATTTGAGATAGTACGACTTGGCGCCGTGATGCGAAGAATCCGTCGGAAACAGCCCTTCGAGGGCGAGTTGGAGCAGCCGGCCGTTGGACGGATCGACAAAAAAGGCGCAGGGCCAGTTCCGGAGCGTGCCGCCCTTGACCTTGCGCGGCTGGGGCACAGGCACGACCTCCGGCCATGTGCGGCCGTTATCGCTCGAAAACGCCAGTTCTCGCGGCCCCGGCACGTCGTCGCTGATATCGAGCAAACGCATGCGGACTTTCTCCACGCCCTGAGTCCGGGTGTAGCAGCTTGTCTCATAGGCGGACATGCCGCGCTGCGGCGCCTCACAAACCATGGTCCGGCTGACGATCTTCATGCTGCTCATGGAACCTCCAGGTGAGAGTCCTCGGATGTCATAGCAGGACTTCAAAACCCGCTTGCTGAAAATGCTTGTCCTTGGTCAGGGCGGCCTTGATCCGGTGTTCATGCATGACCAGGAAGCTGATGCAATCCGTAAACGAGTAATCCTGGTCGCCGTGCTTCAGGAAAAAGGAGTGGGCGGCGCTGAAAAGCCCGGGACTCACCCAGACGATGCGGCAGGCCGCGGAATTCATGACCACGTCAAAAAAAGGCTTCAGCACCTCCTTATGCCGTCGCGCCTTCAACAGCGTGGCGGTTTCGTCGAGCACATAATCCGTGGTTACAAATCCGCGTTTCCCGGCCGCGGCCCGGAGAGTGTCCGCCGCCTTTTCATGGGCGCCATCCTCGTTGACCAACAGCGCGTAAAATCCGCTGGTATCTGCAAAGATTTCAGAAGCCATAAACCGCCTCGTCCATTTGACGGTTGGACAGACTTTTCCCGCCCTTGACGGCCAGATCCGCCAGCCGGTAAAAAGCGTCTGATTCAGGAGCCGAGGCCCCTGTGATGGGCTCCAGGCGCAGGACGGGTTTTCCCCGATATGTCAGGACCATGCGCCGCCCTGCCTGAACCTGGCGAATCACCTTCACGGGATCCTTTCGGATTTCCAACATGGTCACCACCGTCATGGGTTTGTGTCTCCTTTTAGTTCATGTTTAAGTTCAAGTTGAATCTATCGAAACCGGCTGGCGGTGTCAATATCCCGTGTTGATACACATGAGCGATTCTGCGTCGCCTCCGGGTTGAAATCGCCTCGTGACAGCCTGAAGCCGGCATGTCATTATTTCCAGTCATGCAACCCCAAGGGAAAAAAGTGGCGGTGGCCTGGCTCTCCGTGCTCTCGAACACGACGCTGGTCGGGCTCAAGGTGCTGGTCGGCCTGATGATCGGATCGGTGGCGATCATTTCGGAGGCGATCCATTCCGGTATCGATCTGGTCGCCTCGATCGTGGCGTTGTTTGCCGTGCGCGAGTCGGGCAAGCCCGCCGACTCCACTCATCCGTTCGGCCACGGCAAGATCGAGAGCATTTCCGGTTTTTTCGAGGCGCTACTGATTTTTTTGGCGGCCGGCTGGATCCTGTTCGAGGCCGTCCACAAGCTGATCGTGCCAACGGCGATCGAGCAGGTCAGCCTTGGCATCGTCGTCATGCTGGTGTCCAGCGTGGTGAATCTGATCGTCTCCCGCCTGCTGTTCCGGGTGGGACGGGAAACGCATTCCATCGCCCTCCAGGCCGATGCCTGGCATCTCCGGACGGATGTGTATACCTCGGCCGGCGTCATGGGCGGGCTGGTGTTGATGTGGTTTGGCGAAGAGATATTTGTCGGCGTTCATTTCCACTGGATCGATCCCGTGGCGGCCATCGCGGTGGCCTTGCTCATTCTGCAGGCGGCGACGACCCTGACGAAGCAATCGTTGCACGACCTGCTGGACACCGTCCTGCCGCCCGAGGAGGAGGGGTGGATCCGGGAGCGCATCGTGAAATATTGTCCGGCCGTCCGGGGGTTTCACAACCTGCGCACGCGCCGCACCGGCCCCATCCGCTTCATCGATTTCCACCTGCTGGTGGACGGCGACACGACCGTTCGGCGGTCGCATGAGCTGGCCGACGAACTGGAGGACGACATCGAGGCCAAGTTCGAGGGCAGCAGCGTGACGATTCATATTGAGCCCTGTTCGAACCGCTGCACGCCGCGGTGCCTGGGTGGCTGTCTGCGCCCACCGGAAGAATATGTCCTTCGACGGCCTCTGGGTCACAACCATCCCCACACCGCTCCGGAAGGGACGTGAAGAGAAGGCGGTGGATGGGGCAGGTTGTGGGTGTTAGGTGTTGGGTTGTAGGGTGAAGAAGAGAAACGTTATCCGCCGATGCGCCCCGACAAAAGCAGTTGATGACTCGCAAAAATAATGCAAGGAGGGAGCAAACCATGGCACGACGGTCTATGTTGGTATTGGCGGTTTTTCTTTCCGTCATAGTGTGGCCGTGTTTGGGGGAACACGCCGCGGCGCCAAGCAACGAACCTGCCATGTTGATCAGCCGCCAAGTTGCGCCGGACATGGTGGAGGTTGAAGTTCGATTTGTCGAATTACTCCTGGATACCGGTGCTTCCGGGGATGCGACAAACACGGTGAACGCCACGCTTCGCAGGCTGAAAACGGGAGACACGGTCTCTCTTTCGGACATATTGGAGAATCTCAATCGTAATGGCAGTGTGAATTCGTTGAGCGCGCCCAAGGCGGCTATGCGTTTGGGCGAAGAGGGGACGATGAAGGTGGTGAGGACGTTCGTTTACCCCACGACCGTTGCCGCACGGGAGATGACGGTAACCAACCAGGCCGGCGTATCCCCGGTTGAGGTTTATCAGGGCGTTTTGATGGCACCGGCAGGATATGTGACGAATGAAGAAGGGGTTTCCATGACGGTGTTACCCTTGGCGGATCGGGAGAATCGGAAACTGATCTTGAACATCAAGGCGGGGGTCAATGAATTGCAGGGGTGGAAACAGCAGGAGGCGATTTTTGTTGCCAAAGATGGCAAGGAAAAGAAGCTATCGCTTTCCCTGCCGGTCATCGCGACGCGGGCGGTATGTACCCGGGTCTCGATGGAGGACGGCACTACTATCGTGCTGGGGTCGGATCACAAAGAGTTTAAAACAGAGATTGAGGATAAGGTGCCTGTCTTTGGATCTGTGCCTTTGATTGGGCGTTTCTTCCGAAGCAGGCAGATCGTCGTTCAATGGCGGCACTGGCTGGTCCTGGTGACCGCGCGCTTGGTGGATTATAGGGGGCAACCTTGCGGATGGGATCACGAGGCCGGAGAGGAAAATGTCCCGTAACAGGACAGGTGGAAGGCGGCGGTTGTGGGGTGCCGATTGAAGGAGCGAAAGGGGCGGTGGGGTCGGTGTGGCGGCAGGAGGACTTGTGGGCGGAGGTGTTCGGCGAGGAGGCTGTACGCAGGGCGGGATAAGAGTGAAGAGTGAAAGGTGCTCCGCTATTATGCTTGTAGGGACTGCGCACACTTCATAAACTGTGCGCATGAGTCGATCAAGGACAAGGACCAGAGTTCTGCGTCCCACGTTGTGGCGGACGTGCCGCACTTTGGCTAACCGGTTGCGCCTGCGCCTGCTGCAGGGCCTGCTGCGCGATCCCGGCCAGACCGTCTCGGAGATGGCGCGACGCATCGGGGTGTCGCGGCCTGTAGCCAGCATGTATCTGCGCGCTCTCAATGCCCGCGGCTTTCTCAAGGCGCAACGATCGGGCACGTGGGTTTCGTATCGCCCCGCGGCCGACCGATCCAATCCCAATGCCGCCGAGTTGTTGAGCGCGCTGGAGGATGCTTTTGCCGCCAGGAAGGATTCTATGGGCGGCATCTACAGACTGATAACTGCGTTCACGCATCCGCGACGATTGGATATCGTGCGCGCGCTACAGGCAGGGGAGCTGACTGCTCGCGAAATCCGCATGAGAATCGACATCTCGCGGGACGCTCTGCGCCGGCACCTGCGAAAACTGCAGGCACGCGGTTTTCTGATACAAAATGACGGCCGATGGCGGTGTGCGTGTCCCCGGGCGCCCCTGGCAGCAACTTTGTTGCGGTTGGCATGCGGACGCTGAGAGTGTTGCATACCGTGGGGATTCCGGGATCGGGTGTGGATTCCTTCAGGGTGCGCACACTTTGTAAAGTGTGCGCACGCGATGAGATCCAATACGCATCGGCGCACGTCGGTGCGACCGGACCACATCGAACAAACCCGGAGCGCATCTCTTGTCCCTTTCGGGGTTGACAGGACGATTTCTTTGACTCCATCATTTGGGCCCGAAACATGGTTGAAAATACACACACGCGCCCGCCCCCTCGATCCTGTCCGGATGTCGCTTTGACCGGCATGACGCTGGCTGAATACGCCGCATGGCGGCGGACCCATCCGCAGGCGGCGCGCGCGGACTATCGGCGGATGATGCGCGAGGGCGAGGGCGTGGCGCTGCCGCCGGTCACGCGGCGCACGGACGATGAAGGCACAGTCAAGTTCTGCCTGCCCGTGGGCGGCGCCGCCGGGCTCGAAAGCGAATCGGTCATCGTTCCGATGACCAGCTATCATCGTGGGACGTGGCACACCTTGTGCGTGTCGTCGCAGGTGGGATGCCGGATGGGGTGCGTGTTTTGCGAGAGCGGGCGGCTCGGCTTGCGGCACAATCTCACCGTTGCCGAAATTATCGGGCAGCGACTGGTGGCCCGCGCCATCCGGCAGACGATCCGTTCGTCGTCCGCCGCCCGCGAGTGGCAGTATTTCCACGACGGAATCCGGAACATCGTCTTCATGGGCATGGGCGAGCCGCTGGACAATTTCGACGCCGTGACGCAGGCGATCCGCGTCCTCGGCGATCCCGCCGGGCTCAATTTCCCGATGGGGCAGATTTGCGTTTCGACCGTGGGACGGATTGACGGCTTGCGCCGTCTCGCCGAATTGCGGTGGCCCAACCTGCGCATCGCCGTCTCGCTCAACGCGGCGAACGACCGTCTGCGCGACACGCTCATGCCCGTCAACCGCGGCATGCCGTTGCGGGAACTGCAGCGGGCGTTGGTGGACTATCCCCTGGCGCCGAAGGCGTATTACCTGATCGAGTATGTGCTGCTCAAGGGTGTGAACGATACGCCGGCGGACGCGGATGCCGTGGCCGCGTTTTGCCGTCCGTTGCGGTGCGTCGTCAATCTGCTTCCGTATAATCCACAGCGGTTCGCCGCTTTTGAGACGCCGGCGACCGAGACCCTTCTCGCCTTCATGAAGCGGCTCAAGAGCCGGGGTGTTTTCACCAAGCGGCGCATCGTCCACGGTCGCGATCTGCAGGGCGCCTGCGGCCAGCTCGGGAATGCGGGGGTGTAAGAGGGAAGCAACCAGGGTTCAGTGTTCAGGTTTCAGGAAAGAATGGCCGGTGTAGTATGAACGAAGGCGGGACTTCCAGCGTCCACCTATCTACTCCAACATTCCGGCTCACCCTTGAGGAGACCGCGTAGAGGGCTCCGAATAGGGTGCGGTCGGTAATTGTGCCGTCTCCATTCTTCGTTTCCAGAATATGTGAAGACTTCCGACTCCCAACAAACCCGCGACGAGATCCGCAGCAAGCGTTGCCCATTCTGCTTTGCTGGGGAAACGAGGGAACCATCGATCTGGTGGATGAAAAGTGCTGAAGAATGGAAACATCGCGAAAAAGATCAGCAAAGTCAATCCGACGGCTAAAAGATAGATCCAGTACCACGGCGAACCCCTTCTGTGAATTCGTCTTGCCGCGAATGTCATCACGACGGCGAAAGCCGCAGTTGGGAGAATCGTCACGATCAAACCGATGAACAAGAACCCGAGCCAGAAGACAACGGCGTCGAATGAACGCGGCAGACATAAGCCGGTGGTGAAGAGATCGTCGGCAAATAAACCTGTGAGTTGAGTGGTCGCGTAGCAGAGCACGATGCCCTGCAAGAAGTTCTTTGTGTCTCGTGAACTCATTTCTTCCAACACAACAGTCTACAGCCTGCTGTAGCCTCCGCCGCGGTCGCAGGGACTGCGACCCTCCCCGGATTTGTCTTCGGGAGAGGCACACTCCGTGTGACCGTGTCGCTGAACTTCGAGCCCCGAACCCCGAACCCTGAACACCGAACCCTACTTTTTCCCTTTCATCCCGCCGGCGGCGACCGCCAGCGCGGCGAGGTCGCCGATACGGGTGTCGAGGGTGCTGGCCATGATCGTGCAGGCGGCGAGCGACGGCGCCCACGCGTAGCGGGGAAGTCGTTTGCGCAGGGGATCCAGCAGAAGATCGCCGGCATGGATGGCGATGGTGCCGAGGATGACGGCCTGAGGGTTGAAGGCCATGATGATCGTTCCGATGCCTTGCGCCAGCCGTTCGAGCCAGGAGTCCCAGAATTCGAGGGCGAAGTGGTCCTTCTGGCGCACAGCCTCCAAAAAAACCCTGAAATCAATTCGGGCGGGGTCGTTCGCCGCGTTCTTCAGGATGGCCGTGTCGATCTGCTCCCGCGCGATCCGGTCCCGTAGAAGACCGGCAACCGCCGCGCCGCCGCAGAAGGCCTCGAAACAGCCGCGCTGTCCGCAGGCGCAGGGCGGGCCGGCGATGTCCAGAACGAAATGCCCGATTTCGCCGGCGAGATCCGCGGCGCCCTGCAGAATTTTCCCGTTCGCCACCACGCCGCCGCCCATACCGGTGCTCATCGTGAGATAGACGAGATTGTCGGCGCCCTTGCACGCGCCGAAGAGCCATTCGGCCAGGGCGCAGGCGTTGGCGTCATTGTTGATATAGACCGGCCGCTGCAGAGCCTCGGTGACCATGTTGACTACCGGCACGTCCACCCAGCCCTTGAACATCGGCGGTTCCATCATCAGTCCGCGGGCGACGGACATGGGGCCGGGTGTGGCCAGGCCGATGGCTTCCATCCGGTCGAGCGGGAGATTCAGCTCCCGCAACAGCTCGCAGACGCACACGGTCACCCGCTTCATCCAGTCCGCCGGGCCGGTTTCCGGCCGGCTCAGGATGCGTTTCGAGCCGAGGATACGCCCCGTTTCGTCACCCACACAAACGGAGGTCTTGGTTCCCCCCACATCTATGCCGAGTAAATGCATGACAGGTAATTACTCCGGTCTGTGAAATCACTTTTAACTATCCACCGCGGCGGACGCGAAATACGCGAGACCAGGATGAAAGGGTGAGACGGTGAATCGGCGAAACGGCGACCTATCTCGATAGTTATTAATCGCATTCACACGCGTTGTCTCTCTTGTCCTTCGCCGGTGCACCGCCTCGCCGTTTCATCGCTTCCGTGCCATTGGCTTTTATTTTCGCGCCTTTCGTAGTTTCCTCTTCCCCATCCATCATGGCCGAGTTGTTGCCATGGCGGTTCATTCCCGCCCGAGCAGTTGGCGGCGGGCGTTGAGGACCCAGGCGGGGTTCCGGGGGAAGGTCC
>JACQHI010000320.1 GCA_016199105.1 Lentisphaerota bacterium
GCTGGCGGACGGGGCTCTACGCGGGCACCTGGACCACTCCTATAATGTGGTGGGCGCCAAGGGCGTGGTCAGCGGGGGATACGGCGTGTGGTTGAACGGGCTCATGCACTTCGGGAGCCAGAATGTCCTGCACGTTTACAAGCCGGATGGAAAGCATGTGGGCTCGTGGAAGGACGCGCTCCGGCTCGTGGCGACGGGCGACCGATATATCCGACTGGCCGGTCCGCCGTTCAAGAAGGGACGCGATACACAGGACGGCTGGAGCGTGACCGCCATTGACCGTGTGGGGTATGATGCCGGCGGCCGGAAGAATCCGGTGCCGAAGTCGCATGTGCAGTGGACCGTGGAGGGGTCGAACCTGTGCTCGATGATCGTGGCGGGGCTGCACGTGGTGGTGGGCGGGCTCAACGAGGTGCGGGTGCTGGAGATTTCCACCGGGAAGGAAGTCTGGAAGGGGGCGGTCGAAGGGGAGGCGCGGGGGTTGGCCGTGGCGAACGGGCGCCTGGTAGTGAGCACGGATCGTGGCCGGCTGCATGCGTTCGGCAAGGGTGCGGCGGCGCCCGCGGCGGCGAAGCCGGGAAATCCCTTCCCAGCGGATGAGTCCATCTCCGCTCTGGCGGAATCCCTGTCGAAGGATTTGGGAGTAAAACGCGGCTACGGTCTGGTGGCGGGCGGGAATGTCCGGTTGGCTTACGCGCTGGCGAAGCGCACGGGGTTGCAGATGCATGTGCTGGAGGCGGATCCGACCAAGGCGGCCGCGGCGCGCGCGGCGCTCGGGGCGGCGGGCGCTTACGGGTCGCGGGTGGTGGTGGACCTGCTGGATGGCGGCACGAATCCGCCAGTTGGCGGACCATTTCCTCCTTACTTCGCGAATCTGGTGGTGGCGGAGGGGATGATGCCCGGGGTGACGTCAAAGGATCTTTTGCGGGTGCTGAAGCCGTGCGGTGGTGTGCTGTTTACGGCCGGCGCGACGGACCAGGCTTGGGAGAAGGAAGGGAAGGTCTCATCCGTGTCGCTGGGCGGCAAAGGTTGGAGCAAGCTGGTGCGCGGGATGCTTCCGGGTGCGCGCAACTGGACGCATCAGTATGCGGATGCCGGCAACACCAGCTCCTCGGATGACGACCGGGTGCGGGGCAAGCCGGAGGTGCTGTGGTATGGCGAGCCCGGAGCGGACAAGGCACAGGAACGGCATGCGGGCGCGCAGGCGCCGCTCTCGTTCAACGGCCGTGTCTTTTCGCAGGGCCTGCAGGTGAAGAACAATGCCAAGACGCATCTCCTGCTGAGCTTTGACGCCTACAACGGGGCGCCGTACTGGGAGCGCGAGCTGCCCGGGGCGGAACGGCTGGCGGTCCGCGGCGATTGCGGCAACATGGCGTGCAGCGAGGACGGGCTTTTCGTGGCGGCGGAAGGGAAATGCCACCGCCTGGACCTGGCGACCGGCGAGACGCGCGCGACGTATGCGGCGCCGGAACGCGCGGGCGGTTCCGGCGGCGCCTGGGCTTACGTGGCGGTGGAGGGGAACCGGCTGGTGGGCAGCGTTTCTTCGGCCAACCAGTTCAGCGATACCGTCTTTGCCATTGACGTCGCCACGGGTAAGCAGGCGTGGAAGTATGACGGGGCGGTGATCCGGAACAGCACGCTGGCGATCGAGGGCGGCCGGGTATATTTCGTGGAGCACCGCGGCGGAGCGAAGGCCAAGGGCGAGAAGGATTCAGGGTCCGGGGTTCGGGGGGTGGGAAAGAAGGGGGAGGAGAAGAAGGAAGGAGGGAAGAAAGGAGAGGAAGCCGATGAGATCGAGGGACCGATATCCGCGGAGGACGCCGTGACGCGGGATCGGGACGCGATGCTGAAGGCGCCTTCGACGAATGCGCCGGAGCCCTGTCTGCGCACGGTGGTGGCGCTCGACCTGGCGACCGGGAAGGAGCTGTGGGCGAAGGAAGTCGATGTGGCGGGATTCGGGGGATGGAACGGCAACCAGGTGCTGATTGCGAAGAAGGATGTGCTGCTGATCTGCGGCACCTATACCGCTTACGGCAAGGCCAGCCTGGGCTACGAAAAGCGGCGCGGGCTGGCGCTCTCGGCGAAGGACGGCTCCACGCTGTGGAACGAGGCCATCGCCAACGTGGTGCGACCAGTGGTGGTGGGCGACCGGATCATTGCCCGGCCGAAGGCGTTTGAGCTGGCGACGGGCAAGACGATCATGCGGCCGGGCGGCAAGGAAATTCCGTGGGCGACGCCCAGCGGGGGCGCCTGCGGCTTGATGTCGGCCTCCTCCGGCATGCTCTTTTTCCGCGATGGATCCACCATGATCCGGGATGCGGTCACGGGCGGGACGTTGATGGCATTCGTCGGGATGCGGCCGGGCTGTCTGATCAACGTGATTCCGGCGGGGGGCGTGGCGGTGCAGGTGGAGGGCAGTTCCGGCTGCATCTGCCAGCATGCCCTGCAGGGCACGGTGACCTTTGTTCCGCAGAATGCGGAGTAAAAACGAATAGAAGAGGTTTTTTACAGAAGGCCGCCACGGTGTTGAACAGTCCGCAGGCCGTTAAGATGACGATGCGCACACTTCATAAAGTGTGCGCATCGCCGGAAGACCTGTGGACAGCGGTGCTCGGCGAATTCCAACGGATACGGGAACCGTCCTTATTCGGCCCATCCTCGTGGGCCGAATTGGGCTGATTGGGAGGGGCAATGTGTGGTGCAGGCCTCCGGCCTGCGTCTGGAGGCAGGGCAGGCGAGACGCCCGCACCACAAAGAATTAAGAGCTGCCTCGAATGGCACGGGAATCTCCCCGCCGCGTGGAGTCTTCCGGAGCGGCGCACGTCCACCGCAGGCTTGAAGCGTGGACAGAGGGGAAAACGCGGCGCGGGGTTTTCCCCTGCAACCTCACATGAGCCCGGCGACACGGGGAGCCTGCGTAAGCGTGACCCACCTTTGCCCGGGTGGCTACGGTGGACAGGCCAACGCGCCCGGCCCGGCGGGGGCCGAAGCGCAAGGGCTTGCCCTCCGGCTGGTCCACCGAAGCTCCGGGCGAAGGCGGAAGCCAGGCTTGCCCAAAGAAGCCCTGCGAAGTTGGGAGCGGCGACGGCGTAGGAGGGGGGCCACTTGTCCTGCGTAGCTCGTAGAGCGAAGCAGAAAGCGGCGGACCCGCCGTCGTCCCGACTCTCCGAGAGGTCGGGACTATGGCGGGGCATGGTGGCAAAGCGGCGGGCACCCTCCGAGGGCGGCCGATCCACCTACGAACGAAGGCCGTGCTGTTGCCCCCTGGATGGGTTTTCCCCCCTGGCGGAAATCCTTTTTGAAAGGGGGCGCCTCCGAAAGAGGGGTCCAGGGGGGAAAACACAGGCGGGGGAAACAGCATGCCCGCCGCCGCCCGCCACGCCGTTTTTATAGGCGCGGGAGCGCTCCATATGGGGCACGCCGCGTAAGGGGCGGCGTGCCTTTGGGCGGCCGGAGCACCTGGCGCGCCGCATGGCCTTCCGTAGCACGCGGCGTGACAGGTGCGTAGGAAGGGGTGGTCTTCGGGCGGCCCGGCGCGGCGGTTGGCCTTCAGTCAGCAACCGCCGTGACGGGCCGGGGGGTGGTTGGGGTTTCTTTTCGCTTCATCGGCTTAATTGCTATTCTAGTGCCTGACCCCGCGTGCCCGGCGAAGCCGTTATGCGGCGTGTGCGGAAGCAGACGCCGTGTCAACGGCGTAGCGTGAGGCCGGGGGGCTTCGGGTGACGAGCCGCCGTCCGGCGGCGAGAAGTCCGACCAGGACACCAAGATTATCGGACCGACCCCTTCGGGCTTCTACCCCTTCGGGCTTCTCAACAAGAACTCCCTGGACACGCACACCTTCTACCGTGGCAATGCCTTCATTCCTGCCTGATAAAGTCTCCCGGTGATGTTATGTACCGAAATGTTCGTCTTCCAATCAAGCGAGTATAGCTAGAGTTGGTTTGTATTAGCTCGCCACCTCTCACCCGTTTTCGCAACCATAAACGATTGTCAACGCCATTGTTTGATATTGCAATATCTGTCCAACAGAGTTCATAATCAAAAGCTTGCCAACGCTCTAGTTTGTTTTCTCCATTGTTTTTCGACAACACTAGTTCGCATCGATATACATGCGGAATGCATTCGAGTGGTACCTCATTGCCATCTAGCAATTCCTCCTTTATGTCATCTTTCATGATATCTAGCACAATACTCCCATCGGGATTGTTAATCCACTTGATCGGATTGTTTGACATCGCATGCGATGACGAATTCGACATGCATCGCCATGCAAAGAGTGATACCCCTCCCCATGTCATGTCTGTTGTGCTACCAATATTCACCATGGCAATTATCACGGGAACTGTCCAGTATTCTTTCGATTCTTCTGTTTTACCAACATAGGACACAAAAAGAATGTTTGTCGCAACTTCCATCCTTCCGTAAAAGCCTGATTCATATGGAAGAGCCTGTGCTTGTGCCTCTGCTAAAGCGGGCAGACACAACTGCGTCAAAGTTATGTACAATATCCACTTCATCAACGAACCTCCTCCCTCATCTGCTACGGAGATAGTGCTTGCTCCTCAAATCGAAAGTGTCCATATCTCCATTCGCATTCTTCGTTTGGGAATACTGTCGAGATATCTTCTGGCTCGTTTAGCCCACCCACAGACCCCCCATCTCTCGATACGAAACATATGTTTCGTAAAAACTGCCCCGCATTTAGCGTAATCCCATTCAATGCATCATTAACACGATGCCGTGGAACCAGCCCCCCCAAGGTGTAGCGCACATAATACTGAACATCATCGTTAATTTGGCGTCTTTCCCCATGCACACTATAGACTAGTGCGTCATACGAAGTCCTGAGATTGGCAGATAAAGATCGCAGTGATGTTACATCCGCTTCCAATGTTTCTTTGCCGAGGCTAATGTGAACATCTTCTCGGCTAACCAAGTTTTGAAATACGGGAAAGTCGTACTCTTGTCCGTCAAAATAGAAAAAATATCCTTCATTATCTGCTTCTGTTGACTTCTCAAGAATCCAATCTCTCTGCTCTCTTAACTCGGCTGCTTTTTGCTCGTATCCATTAGGGCCACCAGCTAGGGATGTTTCTGTTAACAGCCAAATTATCAAGCCTAGTCCATCGACATTAATCACAGGATTGTTCGCCATTGTTGTATACAAATTTATTCCGCCAAGTTCTTCCATCGGATCTCTGGAGAGCCAACAACAGACGGCGAGGGCGTCGTAATCGTAGGTGGGCATGTCACGCAGAAGCGCTTGGGCGAAGGCGGAGGAGGGGCGGGGGGTGGCGATTTGCCGGAAAACGGCAACAAAGCCCGTCAATACGGGCGCCGCGTCGGTGTTGGCGGCGGAATGACCGGAAGCGTCGTAGATGCAGATGAGCGTTGTGGGTTCGTCGCTTGCCAAGGCAAGGGTGTGGCTGAGGATTGAGTAAGACGTCATACACGCATGCCCGTCGTAGGTGTAGATCGATAATTGTAGCATGTCGGCTGACTGCCCGCCGTCTGGCCGCGGGAATCGGGAAAAAACTGCGGCGGCCAGTCGGAAGGACATGGCCGCCCTACAAGGGAAACTGCGGCGGGCACTACCAGTCAAAATCGTCGCCCAAACCGCTTTGAAGAACACGACGGTATTCATGGTCGAGCAGCATAGCGGAGCGGCGGCCGCGGGGGAAGACAAAAGGTGATAGGTGTTGGGTTGTGGGCGCGCAGGTCCGAGCTGGCAATCAGACTCCGTGACCCGATTCCGCCCCATATGGGATTACGCCATGCTCGGACCCCCGGCTTTTCTCATGTGTATGCAATTAAATAGGCGATCGCATATTTAATTGGTATACAACAATCAGCAGGGTCGAAAAACTTATCGCGGTCGCAAAGACGAAAGCCGTCTCAGAGCATAAACAGATTCGCCGCGAATTTGTTTATCAGGGAAGATCGGCCGTCTTGAAGAGGTCGCGGATGGTTTCCGCGCGGCGGATTCGGCGGAGGGCGCCGTTGGTCGCGATCA
>JACQHI010000321.1 GCA_016199105.1 Lentisphaerota bacterium
ACCACCGGCTCTGCCGGTGGTTGGTGATTTAACTGGGCGCATACACTCAAGGGGAAACAACAATGCCCTATATCATCAAGAAAGCAGTCACCCGCCCCTCCCTGAAGGGACAGTGGGACGAGGCGGCGTGGAAAAACGCCGAAGTCCTGACGCTCGGCCATTTCCACCCAAAAAGCAGCGAGCACCGCCCGCTCGTGCAGGCCAAGCTGGCCTGGATGGAGGACGGCCTCTTCGTGTTTTTCGCCGTGAAGGACCAGTACGTGCGCTGCACCCGCACGGATTACCAGGCGTCCGTCTGCTGCGACAGTTGCGCCGAGTTTTTTGTCCGCCCCAAGCCGGACCGCGGCTATTTCAACTTCGAGATCAACGCCATCGGGACGTTGCTCCTTTTTTACATCGAGGATTCCAGCCGCGATCCGGACGAGGGCTTCGCCGGGTTCACGAGAGTCCCGTGGAAGCTGGGCAAACAAGTGACCATTCATCACTCGCTGTCGGGCATCGTCTATCCCGAAATCGAGAAACCGACGGCGTGGACGCTCGAATATTTCATTCCCTTTTCTCTTTTTGAGGCCTATGTGGGCCCGCTGGGCGAACTGCCCGGCCAGACGTGGATGGGCAATTTTTACAAATGCGCGGACCAATGCTCCCATCCACACTGGGCCACCTGGTCGCCCATCGGCGAGAAGCTGAACTTCCACGTGCCCGAAAGCTTCGCCCCGTTGAAATTCGGGAATGCGTAGGACGGAGGGGAAGATTCTGTAACAGGAGCTCGCGGAGGACACGGAGGGGGTGAAGGTTTTTGAAGCGGATGTAGCGTGCGCCGTCCCCGGCGCAAATCCGTGTTTCTTGCCGCAAACGGCACGGAGAAGGATCGCCGCCTTGTGCCGGCAGGGGTGAAAACGGAATTGCATAACGGGATGACAACAGGTAGCATTCAAGGATGAGTCCGACGATTTTCAAATGGAAAGGGTACCGGTTCTTCTTCTTTTCCCGGGAAGAACGGCGGCCTCATGTTCATGTCTTTTGCCCGGATGGAGAAGCCAAATTCTGGCTGGAACCCCAGGTTGACCTTGCCAGAAACCATGGGCTGTCACAGGCCCAGATGAAGGAATTATTGAAAATTGTGGAGGAAAAGAAAAATGACATCCTCGACGCTTGGCGCAAGCACTTCAGCGCTTGAAGTGACCAATATCGATCGTTTCGGCTTCTGGCTTTTGATCGAGAATCAGGAATATTTCCTGCCCTATGCGGACTTTCCCTGGTTCCGAAACGCAACGATTGACCAAATTCTTTCCGTGCAGTTGTTACATGGAAACCATCTACACTGGCCGGTTCTCGACGTTGATCTATGCATCGAATCTCTCGCCCAGCCGGAAGCCTTTCCCCTGATCTCATCGGCAAACAGTGTTGGATAATTATATGTTGAAACTCAAACTGAACAAGATACAGCGATTCTTCTTTGAAAACAGGCGTGCAGCGCTGTGGAGAACCCGAGAACGGAGGACGGCGAAGCTTATTCGCGCCTGTTTCCACACAATTCCTCCGGGTAATATTATCGCTCCTGCGACTGTTTCGTGCTGACAATCGGTCATCTCATCAAGGAGGTTGTTTTTCACCCCCGGTTTTTATATCTTGCCACTGATCGGCAGAGCTTTATTTCAAAATCACACGAGGATAGAACCATGCAGATTCAAGCGAAAAACATGTATGGCCGGAAGGGCTGGGAATTGAGCAATGATCGCATTTCGATCTTTCTGATGGCGGGTGGCGGGCATATCGCCTCCTTGAAACACCGGGAGAGGCCCTCCGTCAATCCCCTCTGGGCACCGGCCTGGAAAAGCATCGAGCCCTGGGCCTACCGTCCGAAGGACGCCAAAACATACGGCGTCAAGCTGCTGGCTTGCATTTTCGGGCACAACCTGTGCCTGAGCGAATTCGGAACGCCCTCCCCCGAAGAGCTGAAAGCCGGGATCGGCCCGCACGGCGAAGCGCCGGTCGTCCGCTGGACGATGGTGAAAAAGAGGCTCGGCGCCCGCCAGTTGTCCTTCACCTATGGCTGTGTCCTGCCGATCGCCCAAATGCGGTTGGTCCGCACCGTGACCCTGGGGAAGGGGTCTGAGATCGTCCGGGTCAAGGAAACCCTCATCAATCTCTGCCGGCGGGATGTGCCGTTCACGATGTGCCAGCATGTCAGTTTCGGGCCGCCGTTTCTGGAACGCGGCGTCACGGCGTTCGACATGTCGGCCACGCTGGGCCACACATTTCCGGGTCCCTTCGGCAATCCCCAGCGTTTGAAACCCTCGACCGACTTCCGGTGGCCGAACGGGCCGGGTCCGAAGGGAAAGGTCGATCTCCGTTTTATGGGCCGCGCGAAAAACGGGGATTTCTCGGCGCAACTGATGAATCCCGCCCGCGACTGGGCCTGGTTCAGCGCGGTGAATCCCCGGCTGGGCGTGCTGGTCGCCTATGTCTGGCGGCGCAAGGATTATCCCTGGCTCGGGAACTGGGAGGAGAATTACGCGCGCAAGGAAACGCCATGGAACGGCAAATCGCTGGCCCGCGGCATGGAATTCGGCAACTCCCCGTTCCCGACGGGCGTGCGCGACGCCGTCAACCGCGGCGAGTTTCAGGAAGAACCGACCTTCCGCTGGCTGCCGGCATTGGGCCGGATCGTTTACGAATACTCCATCATCGTGCAGCCGGTGAAGTCCGCTTGCAAGGGCGTCAAATCCATCCACCCGGCCGGCCGGGATTTCGATATATTATAAAACAAATCCGAGAGGATTTGTTTTATGGACCACCCCCTCATGCCTCCTCCCCGTAAACTGAAACGGCCCCGGGAGAGCCGTTTTTCCGCGATCACAGTCTGCGGTTTTGCGGTTTTCGCGATCTGGGGCATCGGGCAGATATTCAAAGACGCCTATTGGAGCACCGGCCTGTGCTTCTATATTCCGACTCTCGTCATCTGCGGGTTCCTGTTTCTGTTCTGCCTCTACTATCTGCTGCTGGGATCGCGACTGGCCTTTCTGTTTGCGCTGTTGCTCATTCCTCCCGCCTTCTCGCTGGCTTTTGTCGAGAACCGGTTTCTACCCCGGAACGCGCCTGCTCCGGCGCCGCAGGCGCTTCGGTTGGCGCACTGGAACGTGCTGTACGCAAAATTCGGCGTTTCCGGCGTGCTGCGTCAACTCGCCGCGGAACATGCGGATATCGTGGTCATCACCGACGTCCCCCGCGGCATGAGTCTTCGCGTGGTGCAGCAGCACATGGGCGCTGCCTTTCAGGGAACGATCAAGGGCGGCATGGCGGTTTTCTGCCGGGGCTCGGTCACGCCGGGCGAAATCCTGACGCCGAAAGGCCCGTTGACCGTGGTTCGAGCCGTTTGCCGGTTGAACGACACAGAGCTCTCGATCTTCGCTGTCAATATGAAGTCGAGCATCTGGATTCCGCGCAATCGCTATTTGAAGGAGCTGATGCGCCTGATGATCAATCATCAACCGGATTTCGTGGTCGGCGACATGAACGCCCCGCGCCGATCCGCCGCCCTCAACCCCCTTCCCGCCGGTTACCGCCACGCCTTCGATCTTGCGGGGAGCGGCTGGGGCTACACCTGGCCGGAACCCCGCCCGCTCTATGCGATCGATCAGTGCCTGGTGAACTCCACCATCGAGGTGCTCGACTACCGGATTCGCGCCACCCACCTCAGCTTTCACCGCATGCAGGTTTTGGACTTCAACAGCATCCGCATCACCGGCAGATCGGCGGCCGCCCAGTCGAGCGTGGACAGTCCGGACGGCGCCAGCCAGCGGTAGGCCTGGTGCTCCGTCAGGCGCAGGCGGCCTTGTTCAATGCGGCAAAGCCAGGGAATGAGGGCGATCCCAATGTCGGCGTAGCGGTGCCGGCAGATTTTCAGGCGCTTGAAAGGGCGGACGATCAACCCCAGTTCCTCGTCTATCTCACGAATCAGCGCGCGATCGCCCGCCTCGCCCTTCTCCACCTTGCCGCCGGGGAATTCCCATTTCAACGGCCGGCTCATGGTCCGGCTGCGCTGGACAGCCAGGATCCTGCCGTCCCGCTCGATGATCGCGCACGCAACGCGGACACAGGGTCTTGTATTCATCATCCGCCCCAGACCGGCGCGAACCGGCCATCGCCGACATTTTCGCCCAGCCGGTGAAACAAAATGTGCTTTCGCGGCGGTGAAACGTTTTCGAGCTGTTGTATCCGCCAAAGCGTTTCCTCCTCGTGGCCGAAACGGGAAATGACCGACCACTGATGGATGTTGTCATCGCTCGCGTCCCAGATCGCCACGCCTTTGGCCCCGCTCTCCAGAAAGGACTTCACCAGCGGGAGCGTGTAATACGACTCCAGAAAATAGGAGGCCGTCGCGGGGCTGAACGGGATGCCTTTGTCCCGGCACGCCTCGCGAAAATACGCCCATTCGTAATGAGGGTGCTTGGACCCGAAATCCCACATGTAGGAATAGATCTCGTCGACCAGGCCCTCGGTGACGAGACGGCGGATATCCACCCCGTACTGCAGGTTATCCGGCTCGTTGCCCAGGACCATGATGCTGGAGGCCAGCCGCGTTTTGCGAGGTTTTCCTTCCTCGTCGAGCATGGCCCGCAATTCCCGCATGAACGTCGTTACGACGTCGCTCCGCCATTGCGCGATCCGCGGATCGGCTTCCTCGATCGTCCGGGGGTCCAGCCCGAATGTCCGCTGAAAAAGATCGACCGCTGGCGGCTCGTAGAGAACCACCGGAAAGCCGCGATTGAAGACCACGTGGGCCCCATCGGCCCCGAACCCCACCTGCTCGCGCAACAGCTCGATGAGGTGTTTACGCACCTCGGGCACCGCCCAGCTCATGCGGGCGACCGGAGTGCCGTCCCGGTCCACACACCGCCATTGCGGGTTCTGGCGATAGAAGGCCGGCTCCCAGTAGTCCAGGTAGGGCTCTACAAAGCTCCACCCCGCCGGCCGAATCCCCACGTGCACCTTCATGCCCACGTCGTGCGCGCCATCGATCAAAACCTTCAGAGGATTGACCCCTTGCCGGGCCATGGCTTGGATTGCCTCGACGAAATACCGGTCGCCCGGACGGGGAAACACCTCCACGCCGACGCCTTTCATGTGACCGATTTTCGAGGGATAAATGACCTTGTCCGCCCCCGGCGAATGCAGGAGCAACGTGCCGAAATCGGTATCCCGAAAAATTTCGATGTCGCGAAGCCACTCCTCGGTCGTCTGCGGACTGCGATAGAACGCCCAACTGAACCCGTCGTGCGTGGCCGCCATCGTGCGATGCGACCGGTCCGCGCGATCGGCCAGAAGCCGTTCGACTTCCGCCGGGGCCAGGGGGATCAACCGGATATGGGTCAGACCGCACGGTTGGATAAAGCCCCGCCGCTGGGGGCTGAGGTGAAGGCGGCTGGTTTCGTCCAGTCGGGCCACCTTGAAGAACACTTCTTCGGTGCTGCCGTAGCCGACGCCCGCCTTCGCCTCCCGCCGCAGGTCGGCCGGATCCCCGTCCAGCCTCAACCAGGCCAGCGTCGGGCATTCCGGGGCCGCGAACAAGCCCGCGAAAATGGCGAACCAGCCCTGAACTCCGAGGGGGATGGCCAGTTCGGGGGCTTCGGCCTCCGGCGCGGCCCACACCATTGTTCCCGCCCACCCTTCGCGGGTTTCGTAAGGCACGACCTTCCAACACCCTTTTTTCAAGCCGGGCGACAAAACGGCGTCAGGCGATCCTTGCGTCATATCGGTGCGCAGAATCGCCTGCGATGCGTTCGCCCATTCCTGCGCCACCGCGCCCGCCCACAGGGCAGGCTTGTCAATGTCCCCGGCGATCATGTTTTCGCTCATGTTCCAGCACTCCCCCTTCGGCGGAAGAACCGCCATTGTAGTTGCCTTGCTAAGATGGTTAGGGTTCGGGATTCGGGGAAGAGGACGTCGGACAGGAAGGCGCAAAGAAACAAGAAAAAAATAGCCGCAAGGGGCGCAAGCCTGCCCGAGCTAAGACCGGTCACACGGAGTGTGACCCTCCCATGTCCCGCTGCTCCTCTGCGAAGTGGCCCGGCAGCCGCCGGGCCACGAAATACGAGTCCTAGCAGGACTTGTCCAGCGCTTCGCGGGATCGGCCAGGGATAATGGTTGGGAAAAAGCATCCTTCTCATTTTTTTGCGCTTCTTGCGCCTCTTTGCGGCTGATGTTCGCGCACTATGAACCGTTGAACCATGCCCGATTTTTCACGGCGGCGTCACGATGGTGCCGCCGCCCAGGACTGCATCGCCTCTGTAAAACACGGCCATCTGCCCCGGTGTGACCGCCATCTGGGGCTCATCGAACACGACTTGCACGGCATTGGGCGCGATGGCGGCGTCCGACCGCAACACGGCATCCGCCTCCTGGTGCTGTTGTCGGATTTTGACTTTCACCCGCAGGGGATCCTCTGGCGCCTGTTCGACCGCGATCCAGTTCACGGCCACGGCATGGAGGCGATCGGAAAAAAGATAGTCACGGGAAGCCACGATCAGCGTGTTCGAACATGCATCCAGACGCAGGACATAGAGCGGTTCGCCGGCGCCGGACAGGCCCAAGCCTTTTCGCTGGCCGACGGTGTAGTGGATCAGTCCGCGATGCGAACCCAGGACATGGCCTTGAAGATCCCGGATGGGGCCGGGCCGGTCATCGGCGGCATCGAAGAGCGCGGTATAGGACCTGCCCTCGATGAAATCCTGGCTTTCGTCCTTGTCCGCCAGAGCGGACCACCCCCATTCGCGCGCCAGCAGCTTGACCTCCTGTTTCGCGAGCCGGCCGAGCGGAAAAAGCGATTCTTGCAACTGGTCCTGGGTGAGCTGCGACAAAAAATAGGATTGATCCTTCCGGAGGTCCGCCCCGCGAAGGAGCAGAAACCGGCCGCGCGCGTTGTCGAAGCACACTCGCGCGTAATGACCGGTGGCGAAATAATCGAATTCAAGCCCCAGTTCCCGGGCCTTCTCCGGAAGCGCGCCGAACTTGACGCGCTGATTACAGCGCGCGCAGGGATTGGGCGTTCGACCGCTTCGGTATTCGCGGCGAAAATAGTCCAGCACCTCGGTTTTGTAGGTCTCCGCCAGGGGAATGACATGATGGGGAATCCCGAGCCGTTCCGCCTGGGATCGGGCCGCTTCGATATCGCGCGCTTCCCCCGGCCCGAAACAACCGGACCGCCCCTCATCTTTCATCGCCACCGTGCCGTCCCAGGTTTGCATCGTCAGGCCGATGACCGAGTAGCCTTCCTTCCGAAGCAGGGCCGCGGTCATGGCCGAATCGACACCGCCGCTCATGCCCACGGCCACCCGGATTTTCCCCTGTTCAGTACTTCGCATTATGACACCAACGCTCAACGCCCAACAGCCAACGCCCAAGTAAGATAACCCTGAGCTTTCCCGCCTGCTGGCGCTATGCAGCATTGCGGGCAGGTGCGATTGCTGCGGGCAGGTCGCTCCGTTTTGCGTTGGGCGTTGGACGTTCATCATTACCAATTGCTGCCTTTGGTTCGATAGAGTTGACATGTCTTCCATTTCTCCGCCATACTGCCCGGATCGATCGCCAATGCCGGAACGCCTGATACCGTATCATGGACGCGTTGAAATTACACAAAAAAGAAATCGCCGCCCTGCTCCAGTGCGCAATTCGAACGTCCCGCAAGGCCGGGTTGCACGCCTATCGGAATTTCAAACGGCGCTCGGACGTGTGGCGCGCCTTCGCCCACGACGTGAAGCTCAAACTGGACCGCGAATGCCAGGCGTTGGCGTTCGCCGAAATCCGCCGGCAATTCCGGGATCACGCCATTTTGGGCGAGGAATCCGGCCTTTCCGACCTGAACGCCTCCGACATCCTGTGGGTCATCGATCCCATTGACGGCACGCTGAATTTTTCCCATGGGCTCCCCCTCTGGTGCTGTTCCGTGGCGGCCCTGTGCCGGGGGCAATCGGTGGCGGCCTCCGTATTCGCGCCGGTCCTCGACGAGTGCTATACGGCCTCGCTTCACGATCGTTCCCGCTGCAACGGCCGTCCCATCGCCGTTTCCACGACGCGCCGTTTGCGGAACGCGCTTGTCGCCACGGGGCTGGATGAAAACGCCGACAATTATCCGCGCTCCTTCCGCCTGCTCAACCGGCTTTGTCCCCGCACCCAGAAGGTCCGCATCATGGGCTCGGCCGCCATCGACATCTGCCACGTGGCCTGCGGCCGGGCGGAAGGCTATTACGAGTCCGGTATCTTCCTCTGGGATGTCGCCGCCGCCGGACTGATCGTCGAACAGGCGGGCGGCCGTTCCGAATTCCTGGAGCGCCTGGACGGCTATCGTATCCGCTTCATGACCACCAACGGCTTGATTCACGGCGCGCTCAAACGGGAAATAGAAGCCAACCACAGAAAGGGGGTTTGACCCATGGAACCGATCACGCTATCCACTTGGATTATCCGGCTTCTGGCGGCGGTCCTTCTCGGCGGCCTGGTGGGTTTTGAACGCGAATACCATGGCCGGCCGGCCGGCTTGCGAACGCATATCCTCGTCTGCCTGGGCGCCGCGATGATCACCGTGGGCGGCCTGGCCCTGATTGACGCGAGGGGGCTGGTCGGCGATCCGACCCGCATTTCCGCCGGGATCATCACCGGCATCGGATTTCTCGGGGCCGGCGCCATCATCCGCACCGGCGACCTCGTCCGCGGCCTGACGACCGCCGCCTGCATCTGGTTCGTCGCTGCGCTGGGCATCCTGATCGGCTACGGACTGTTGCCGATCGCCGTCCTGGCCGCTGCGATCGAACTGGTCGCCCTGGTGGGACTGGTTTATCTGGAAGATCTTATCCCGCCCTTCCACTACCGTGACGTCGTGGTCCTCGCCCACGGGGCGGATCCCCGCCAGATCGAAAGCGATTGCGAGGGCATCCTGTCCGGTAAGCCGATCAAAATCCTCGAAGTGGAAGCCGACGTGAATCGCGGCACAGAGGACGCCAGGTTTGTCTTCCATCTCCGTGTCCGCGGTAAAGGAATGCGGCAGACGGTGCTCGACAAGCTCCAGCAGGTTCGGGGCGTCACCCAGGTGACGTGGCGTAAATACCAGACGGAGTTTTGACCAGACAAAACGACAAAAAGGGCAGGGTTTTCACCCCGCCCTTTTCTCGTCAACGAGCAACGCTTGAATCAGTGTGGATGCTCAGCCGCCGGAGCTGCAGGAGCAGCCTCCGCCGGAGCCGCCGCCGGAGCTGCCGGGGCCGCAGGCGTCGCCGGAGCCGCAGGCGCCGTAGTCGCCGCGGGGGCTGTCTTCGCGGCTTTGGCCGCTTTCTTGCAGCAATGCAGCATGCAGCCGGGGGAATCCTTGGCCAACTTGCAGCCGGGGCATTTCTCCGCGCCTTCCTTGCAATCCAACTCGGAGCCCTTGACCTGACCGCACTTGTCGCACAACGGTTTTACGAGTTCAGGCGTTTCACCGTTTCCCACGATCTTCGCGAGCGCGGCCGTGGGGTTCGCCTTGATCTTCTCGATGCAATCTTTGCAGCAGACATAGATTTTGAAGTCGTTGACTTCAACCGAGAGGGCCTTGTCGATCTTCTCGCCGGTAATCGGGCACTTTGTCTGGGCTTTCGCGGCTTTCGCCGGGGCCGCCGCCTTGGCCGGTTTATTCGTCGAGGCCGCGGGCGCCGTCTGTTCCGCCATCGCCGCCACCGCCATCACCAGCATCCCGCTCACCACCGTCAATAGTGTTTTCTTCATAAAGTGATTGCTTCCTACTGTTGATTTCCGCACTGGGTTACCGCTGAAAAAAACATCGTTTATCCCGGCCTCGGCATCACCTGCCTTTCCGCGTATTGAGTGTCATGAGCGGGCGGCCATCGCAGAACCGCAAACGACCGGACCTGGATGGCCCTGAATACGAAGGCACAGTGTAAACTTTACCCCGCCTCATGCAATCATAATTTAACCACATTCCCTTTAACCCGGCATTACCGTAAGCCGCTCCCGCTTCGCCGCCATGCGCTGCCTGTCGTCGAAGCCGGAGAATGACACATAGGTCTGTGGCATCCGGGTCCGCAGAAGCAGGGCCGAGGCAAGGTGCAGCGCATCGAAGGCCCGGAGGGGATGGGTTTTCAGCAGGCGCGCCACAATCATGTTCAGGCCGGGCGTGATCTCGACGCGAATACAACCTTCCCAGTCAACGTCGAATTCACGCAGAATTCGCTCCGCGTCGCGCGCGGAAAGGTCGCCGTCCCGCCTCTTCCGGTTGATGGCCGAATGTAACTCAGAGTACCCGACAACGGAGACCGCCGTTGCCTCAGCCTTCCGGCGAAGGTCGAGCACGGCATCGGAACCCTCCTCGCGGCAGTAACACTTAACCAGCGCGCTCGTGTCGCAGTAAAGAATCACCGGCGATCCTCGAGAAGGAGTTGGGATGCGGGAGTTCCTTTGACCGTGATCGGCCTGGGGAGTCGCCTGCGCCGTGTGATCGAAGGCAGTGCGATCAGGCCCTCCACAGCCAACGCCGCCAACTGGTCTCGCAATCCTCGTTCCCTGCGCGGCTCGCCCACCAGACGCGCCATGGTCCTGCCCCACTTCGTTATCGTCACTTCCTCGCCGCGACAGGCCAGATCAACGAAGTGAGTGACATGGCCCTTAAATTCTCTGATGCCCACACAAGTCATCGTTCGCCCTCCATGTATCCATATCTCGCAATGTATCCACATTCGCGCCCGATGTCAACCGCATCCGTGCGAAAAAATCCGGCGGCCGAAATTCAAAAGGAAAACACAGTGCAAACCTTCCCTGGCCTCATGCAATCATAAATTAATCCTGATGAATACGCCTTGCAACAACCCTCCCGGGCAGTAGGAGGGAAAACCCCGCACCCGTTTTCCCCTCTGTCCGCGCTTCAAGCCTGCGGCCCTTCGACGCGCAGACTTGCTCAGGGGCCTCTGCTTCAAGCGCGTCCATTCGCCCCTTCCCCAATAGTCCGGCGGCTGCCGGACCCCGGAAGACATGTGGGACTCGACTCCGCGCGGCGGGGAGGATCCCCGGGCAAGCCGGGCATACTCGCCGCGCGGTTCCGCTGTGTCGCAGCCATTCGCATTATGGAAGATCAGTGGGCACGTAGCGCCCACTGTACTGTGAGGCACGTGGGGTCAGGACCAGAATAGCAATTAAGCCGATGTAGTGTTGCGGGCCGAATCGCGTTGCACTAAAGAAAGTCCCATTCGGAGATGGGACCTACGACGGATCGCTTGGTCCGCCCGGATTAGGGTCACTCATCTTGGCGCGATCGACAGCCGGGATTTCGATTGTATGGCGGCCATGTCGCTGCGACTGGCCGCCGTTCGAATCATCCGTCCCGACCGTCCACCCCGCTCCTCAAAATCGGCCCACGAAGTCTTTTGCATTGCACCCCCCGAATGGGCTAGTATGCCGCCACGCACGAAAGGAAGTCCGACCATGCTTCGCTGGAAACTGCAACGGCCCATCGCGGTGATCGATATCGAATCCACCGGCGCCAATCCGCGCCTGGACCGGATCATCGATCTGTCCATCCTGAAACTGTTCCCCGACGGACGGCGCGACCTCCATGCCTTCCGCGTCAATCCCGGCATCCTGATCCCGCCCGAGGCGACCGCCATCCATCACATCGCCGACCGCGACGTCGCCGACAGCCCGCCGTTCCGGACTGTCGCCGCCCAGGTGTTCGACCTGCTCAACGACTCCGATCTCGCCGGGTTCGGGATCATCCGGTTCGACGTCCCCATGCTCATCGAGGAATTCGCGCGGGTGGAGCTGGCCTTCGATGACTCGCGCCGCCGGCTCATCGACGCCCAGCGCATTTTCCACATCAAGGAGCCGCGAGACCTCTCGGCCGCGCTGTCTTTCTACTGCGGGGAATTCCACCTGGGCGCGCATAGCGCCGAAAGCGATGTGCTCGCCACGCTCAAGGTGCTCGACGCGCAATTCGACAAGTATCCCGATCTGCCGTCCGACCTGGAGGCGCTCAACCAGTACTGCAATCCCCCCAAGAACCCGGCGTGGGCGGACCGGTCCGGAAAGCTCAAGTGGGAGAACGGGGAGCTGGTCATCAACTTCGGGGTCCAGAACATCGGCGCCAAGGTGCGCGACCTCGCCCTGAACAACCCCAAGTATTTGAAATGGATGTTGAAAAGCGACTTTCCCAACGACACCAAGAGGATCATCGCCGATGTGCTCGACGGCCGGTTCCCGTCCCCTCCGACCCCGGGCGAGCCGCCGGCGCGCTAATCTTTTCGTGACTGCTCAGCAAAACATATCGTGGCTGAAAGCATGGTCGAAGGCATGGCACCAGTCGTCCGTGCGTGGGTCCCGACTCCGACTTGTCCCGCGCGGGGCGGGATCGGGACTACTCCGAGGTCCCAGTTGGAACTGGGACCCACACGGGGGCCGACCCGATTGTTACACCTTTTCCCTGTTGACAGATTTCCCGGCGTTCCGCTAATAACACACAGTTTCAATCGCCAAACAACAGCGTGAAAAAACGACCTTGAAAACCGGCATCACCCCTTTCCATCCGGTCAAACAGTCGCTCGCCGACCTCGCTGGCGATGCCTATATCGACGCCGTCTGTCGGGCACGGGCCTTTCTGACGGGTGAGCAGCCGCGGGCCTTGTCGGCGGCGGCCCGCCGTCCGCTGGATTTCTATCCGGTCGCCTTCCAACGCCGGCTGCATGCCCTTCTGCCTTGGGTGGGCCGGCGCGGCATTCCCCCCCTCCGCCGGTCGGCCGCCGGCGCCACCACAGCCAAATTCGAGGCCAGCACCCACACAGAAACCGCGCCGCTGAGCGGGCTCGGATTTTACCGGCTGGGCGAGGATGGCCGGTTGTTCCTGATTTCCAAGAGCGAACACTATCATGCTCCGCTCGGGCACGGATTTCCCGGCTATGCCCTGCTCGAAACGGCCAAAGCCCTGGGCATTCCCAACGCCACCCACAACAACACGCGCGGCCATATCACGCGGCGCCTCGAAGAGGAGCTGATCCGCACCGCCAACGGTCTGTCGTCCCAAGGCGGAGCGGTCTGGCGCAACGTGCTGGCCTCGCGCCGGCCGGACGTCGTGAACCGCGTGTTGAACCTGGAAACCGGCAGTCTGGCCGTGGAAGCCGCCCTCAAGATGGTCCTGGGCCGCTTTTACAAATGCCAGGCCGATTTCCCCGAACCGGTCCATCGCGGACGCATCCCCGTGCTCATCGTCGTTGGCGATACGGACGGCGGTCTCCAGGCCAACTACCACGGCACCACGACCGTCACCCAGACGCTGCGCGGCCTCTGGCCGGAGATACGGGCCCGCGCCGAGCATGAGCGGCTCTGGCTGGTGCGCTCGATCAGGCCCAATTGCATCGGGGACCTGGAGGCGCTGCTGGCCCGTTACGATCGCCCTCCCTACAAGGTCGCCGGTTTCTTTCACGAGCTGATCATGATGAATTATGGGGGGTTGGAACTGAAGCGGCCGTTCCTGCGCCGGGCGTACGCGCTCTGCCGCCGGCACGACGTGCCGACCGTGGTGGACGAAATTCAATCCTGCATGTGGAGCCCCGTGCTTTACCTGTATCGCGAATACGGCTTAAAACCCTCCTTCGTGGCCGTCGGCAAGGGCTTCCCCGGCGGCGAGTATCCCGCGTCGCGCCTCCTGTTCTCCGCGGCCATGGATTGCCTGCCGCAGTTCGGCGCCCTCGTCACGAACGGACAGGAGGAACTCGCCAGCCTGGCCTATCTCGTCACCATGCGCTGGGCCCTGACCAATGCCGATATCACGGAAGCCATCGGCGCCTATTATGAAGAGCGCCTCCGCGAGCTCGGCCGGCGTCACCGGACCGTCATCAGCGCCATCGAGGGCTGCCGGCATCTGGCCGCCCTCTATTTCCATGACCTGGCGGCGGCGAAGCGGTTCGTGGCGGATTTGAACGGCGCCGGGCTCGACATCAGCGTCCAGACCTACAAGTCCGAGTGCCCGCCCAGCGCCCTGACGAAACTGCCGTTGACGGTCACCGTGCCGGTGGTGGATGCCGTTCTCAAGCTTATGGAACAAGCCGTTTCACGGATCGCCTTGGATTCGGCAGTTCAGGCCACTACGAAACATCCGCTTTCGCGAAGAAGCTTCGGCGGGACAGATGCGAAAAACGCGAAAAAAAGATCAATATAAGAGGCGCTTGCAAAACCCCCTGCGGTTACGGCTCGCGTGGACCCATCCTTCGCTCCGAGCTACGGAGGGCAAGCTGCTCGCCCTCCAAACGCCTGGAAAACCACGTGTTTGG
>JACQHI010000328.1 GCA_016199105.1 Lentisphaerota bacterium
CCTCCCATAGCCGGGCGAATTGTATGTAACTGTTACAAGGTAGGGCGGTTTCGCCGAAACCGCCGTGGCCGTTTCGGAAGCGGCGTGCTCGGCGAGCGCGCCCTACCATGGATTGAAATTCCTATGCGTTAAACTATCCCATTATTTGTGCCATCAGTGTCATCCCGCGAAGCGCGGGACAAGTCCGTGGCTTGCCACGCGCCGCGCGTGGTGAAATTTTTGTTTTTATGAACTCGTGCGCTCACCCGGGCAGTTGGCAACTGTAGAGGTGCGAGCCGCTGCCGAAGTAGATACGTCCGTCCAGGAAATCGCCTCCGAACGCGATGGGCACGGGCGATTCGGCGACCGGCACGAGCGCGAATGTCGCCGGCTCGACACGGGCAATGTATTTTTTGAAGAGCACATAGATGGCGCCGCCGGGACCGGACACAAATTTGCGATGGCCCTGTTGATAGACGATGCCGCCGAAGACATCGGTGTTCGTCTCGTGAAGGATCTTTCGCCGCACCGGGTCGAACGCGAAAAAGCGGTTGTAATCCGCCAGACCATAGACCCGCCCGTCCGACGCAAGGCACAGGTCCATATAGCTCTGCACGCCGGGAAGCACCGGCTCATGCCACTCGATCCGCCGGGTGGCCAGATCCAGGATATAGAGTTCCGCCTGTTTGGCTTTTTGTTCGCCCCCGGTTCCCGCCTCCGTTGTCGAACCGCCGAGCAGCTTGCCGCCCGGCAGGGCCGCGAGGCTCATGGTGGAATGGTCGGGGAGAATTTCGGTATGCCGAAGCAGCGTTCGCGTCCCAGTGGCGCGGTCCCAGAACAGAAGCCCGCCGCCCGTGTAGCCGTAGTCCGGAGTTCCAGCCATAATGAGCGTTCTGCCGTCAGGATGCGCGAGGAGCGTGTGAGGGCGATTGATGTCCGGCGTGCATTCGGTGAGAAAGCGGGGATTCGAGTCCGCCCTGCCCTTTTCGGTCGCCACCCAGGGCCGCGCGGGATCCCACTCCAGCAGAAAGCCGGCCGTGTAGCCACCGACGAAGAAGCGGTCGCCTTGCCGGGCAACGGTGTTACACTGGCCGTAGCAGGCGTGGTTCGTCCAGGCGTCGGTCTTCGGAGCATAGCGGAAGAACCGCATCGGGAAAGCCGTGCCGCCGCAGATCGTCCCGTCGGGGGCGCAGGCGACGCCCATGAGGTGGGCGCCTTCGCTGGTGTAGTCGAAATGCAGTTCCCGTGTCTGGCCCTTGGCCGGATCCTCGACCGTGAGGAGCCGCTCGATGAGATCGCAGGTCACGAGCCGCGAGCCGTCCGGGAAGGCGCGGTGAAAAAGCGCCTGACTACTCGCGACAAAAGCCTTGGGCCGTTGCGTCGCATGCCGGCCGATCTTCCGCGCCTCTCCTTTGTGGAACTCATACCAGTCCGCGTCCTTTTCCTGAACGGCCTGACCGTAAACCTTCCCGTTTTCGTCCCGATAGACAAAAGCGGTTCCCTGTAAACGTTCCGCCTCGGCGAGGACCGGCCGGGCCTCGCCGCCCGCGGGATCCAGGACAATGATCTGGCCGGACGTGTTGCCCACGGCAAAATAGATCCAGCCGGCGTCATCGGCGGCGACACTCCGCTGGTACTGGGGCCAGTTCTGGCTGTAAAGGTGGCCGTAGTCCCGGAACTGTCCGTTCGCGGGGTCGAAGCAGACCACGCCGCTGTTCGGATAGGTGACCGACCAGATGCGGCCGGCGTCGTCCTCGGTCATACTCATGGCCATTCGCGGCGCCGTCTCGTGGTGGAAGGTGAACGCGCGCACGGCAGGGTCGAACTCGACGAAATGGCTGTTGAAATGGGTATACAAGCGATTGCGGCTGGACAGGATCGAAGCGTACGGACAATCCCCGCCCGGCGGGAAAGGCATGGGGAACTCCTCGCTCTTGCCGGTGGCGGCATCGAGCAGCAGCAGGGCATAGCCCCCGCGATGATCGAACAGCCAAACCAGGACGATGTTCCGGCCCTCGCCGTCGCGGGTCGCCACGGTGCCGCGATGATTGCTGTTCGGCGTGGCGACACCGTGGTCGAAGAAACCGTCGCCCATCGCCTGTGTTCCGGCCCTCTCCATCGGTTGCGCTCCTCCCGTTTGAAAGACGCCGCAGAATAGGACACGGCCTGCGGCGGTGCAAGCGTCGTCTCGCAAATCCGATCCGGACTTCGAAGTTCGACGTTCAGCGTTGGGAGCGTTTGTTTTAAGGCGCCTTGTCCCAGTCCGTCGTCCATGGCGGCACCCTGTTCGTAGGCGTCCTGATCGTTGTGGGGGGCATATCGACGGTATTCGTACTGGCACTCACGGGAAAATCGATATGAACTCGCGCAGGGTCTGCCGATACAGCATCCTCCAGGCAATCTCCTGCCGCATAGAATAGAGTGCCGAGAACAAGGCTGCCGAGACTGACGCCAAGAACAATCACTTCATCAGTCGCTTCGTCCGCATTATGCGGTGAGTCAGAATGGCTAAGAAGCCAGAGCCCGACCAGTCCCACCCCGACAAAGGGAACCGCGATGCCTTTGCAGCACTTCCCGCCAATGCCTGCGCATACGCTTTTTGCCCTCGTCCACTGCGATGGGCTTGCCACCAAATTCCTTTGTTCAATTTCGCCGGTGCCCGCCGTGATGGTGGCCACACCGCCTTGTGCTGGAACAGACAGCGTGCAGGGCGTCACGCCTTGTTCGTCCCCAACCGTCACCCGCGCGCCTGATGGCGTGGAGGTGAAAGTGGCGGAAGGCGTGGCACACCCGGCCAAAACCGTGGCCACAGCCAGGAACACAGCGAGTGCTCTCATGCCATGAAAAGCGTTGCTCATCACTCAAAGAGACCTTTAAACTGTCTGGACGTTAGTTCATTCATCTCTTCCTCCACTCCGAATATCCGCGCTCGGCTGGCCGTTGCAGGCAGCGATTTCCTCTGCCTTGTCCGCCGTTGCCGCCGCTGCCCGGTTGATGCCGTAGTCCGTCTGTCATGACGGCTAGCCGCCTGGATCGCTCTTCGCTTCGGGTTTGGGCAACTCAAATCGTCCGGGCCAATCGAAATCGCAAACCAGGCCATTACCGGTTGTTACCGTGATCCGCCGCCGCTCAAGGCCACAACGCACCGTGTATTCCCCCGGCGCCAAGTGGGGGAAGAGAAATCCTCCGGTCTCGTCGGTGTTGGTATCGGCAATCCACGTCTGCGCCCATTCCTTTACGCCTGTATCACAGCCGGTCAGAACCACAATCTGGCGGGTCACGGGTTTGTTCCCATGCCGCACATGGCCCGAGAGCGGAACGCCTTTGACCAGCCGGGCATCCTTCGTCATTCCGCCCCCTTTGGCCGGCAATTCAATGGCCTTCTCGTAGAAGGGCGCCCATCCGTCCGCCCGTATTCGGAATTGATACGACCCGCCGGCAAGGCCCTTGAAACGGTAGCGACCGTTCCGGTCCGAATACACCGTCTTCCCGTCGTAGAATTGAGGGCCATGGATAAACACTTCCGCATTGGGCATAGGCGCGCCGTCGGCGCTCTCGACCGCGCCGCGCAACGTAATGCCGCGATGAATGGGAACGTCTCCCAAGTCACACCGCTCTGGCTCTATCTTCACCTCGCGGCACGTGGGCACATACCCCCAGGCACGCGCGCAGAGGAAATACTTTCCCGGCCAGATTCCTTTCACCTCGAACCGCCCCGAGGGCGCGGCAGACACCCCCTCGAATCCGCGATGCCAGGCGGGATCCCTGCTCAGGAGCACACGCTTCTTCCAGAATATCGGAAGACCGGTTCGGGCGTCTGTCAACCGGCCCCTGACGACAAGTTCCGAGGGAAGGCGGATGTCGGCGCTCTTATTGGGAGGAACGAACCCCGCGAGTGAATCCAAATCGCTGAAACCGGCAAAAGCCACGTCAAGGCCAGGCGCGAAGCCAGAGAAATAATATCGCCCGTGTTCGTCGGTTTTGGCGGTGAGCTGCACCCGCGTAAGGTGCTGAAAGGCCCTCAATTCGACTCCAACTGCGGGCGTTCCATCGGCCCGCGTGACGGTCCCTGACAAGACGCCGGCTTCTTCGCCAAGCACCACGTCAACCCCGGCCTGTGAGCCTTCCATGAGGTTGACGAGCCCCGTTGCGCCTGGCGGCAGCTCCTCGTGAGTTGCGATCACGCGGTAGTACATGGATGGCAGACCGTGTGCGGCATACCTGCCCTGCCCGTCCGTTCCGATGTCCCATCGGGCCGGCGGGCGGGCACAGCCAGGGTCCCCTTCATAGGGATGGAGGCCATGACGAGCACTTTTGCGTTCGATACGGGGCTGCCCTTCATGTCAACGACCCTGCCCGATATCCCAAATCCTTTTCGCAACGTCACTTCAATGTGAGCCACGCCTTCGCCGTCACGCGGCAGGTTGACGAGGCGCTGGACAAACCGGCGCTCGAAATCCGGATGAAAAAATCCAGCGACCTGTCGTTGTTCCGAGGGAAGGCCCAGAGGCATACCGTCGGCAAAAAAACGGCCATCGGTATCCGTGACAGGCCATTCGCCACCCACAAGTGACGGGTTGAAACAGCCATGACTGCTCGACTGGTAAATGTAGACTTTGGTGTCTGGGAGTGGATGGCCTTCCTCGTCGAGCACCCGTCCTGCGAGCGCATACGCCGGTTTGAGTTCCACGTTCAGCCGCCGACGTTTTCCAGCGAAGGGAAATGCAGATTGCCGCCAGGCCGGGAACTTCCTTTCGGGCACGCACCGCGCCGCCATGACCTCAACGCTGAAATAGACCTGTGGCGCGTCGGTGCCCAGCTTCCTCAGCCCGTCGATTTCAAGCGTGTATCGCCCGTCGTTGTCTGTCGTCGAGCGCGCCTCTGCTTTCGCGCAAGGCGGCCAGCCCTTCTTCTTGTCCACCAGCGCAAGGTTCGCGGCGACAACGGCGGCGGAAACGGGCCTGTGTGATGGCGCCAGCGTAACACGGCCGGAGATGATGGCCTTCCCTTCGAAGAACTCCTTGGCATTCTGGGTTCTATCAGAGTCCTGCTGCATGGCATCTGCTTTAAACGCAAGACGTGGTTGGGAGTCCCTTCGCCTTTTCAATTCGGAACAGGCTTGCCGTTAATGGTGATGGAATTCGTGAGCACTTTCGACTGCCGGGTCAACCACTGGCCATTGTCCAGAACCCACGTTTCAAGCCAGACACCCTCGTTCATCATGACCACGTCCTGTCCCACCTGGGGATTCGGAACGATCATGGTCCCGGACTCTCTAACCCGAACGACGGCTGTCGTGCCGCTCAGCGTAACATTTTCAACCTTGGACGTGCCTTGAAGAGAACTGGCTTTCTCGAACAAGAGCGCCTGCTTGGGCTGCAGTTCGGCTACGCCGCGGCCGGTCCCATCACTGACGTCGGTGTAGTCCCGGGTCCTGAGCTTCCACACGGCGGCCATGTCCTTTTTGGCGATCGCCTCGTTTTTCGCGTTGTACTGCTCCTGAATGGCTTGTGCGACCTCCGCCGTTCCCCCGGCGAACGATAGACTCGCCCCCGGACCGAGAATGGCGATGGTGCCCGCCAGCACGACCACGGCATGCAATCCGCCCGACTTCATGATGCATTCTCCTTTTTCAGGATACCTAGACCCTCTAGGTATCATCAAACATTCGTGCAAGCGTCCAATTTCTTGGCCAGTTCGCGTAAACTCTTGACGTCGAGTTTGCCGCTGCCGGTGAGTGGGATGGCGTCGATGCGGTAATAGCTGTCTTTGCCCGGTTTCCAGAGATTCGAGACGGCGCTTTTTTCCATGATGGCGCGCAGGCCGGCCGGCTCGCCCGCCGCCTCGGTGTAGAGCACCACCAGCCGTTCGCCCCGCTTTTCGTCCGGCACGGCCGTCACGGCCACGACCGGCTCTGTCTTTTTCAGTTCGCGCTGCAGCTCCTCCTCGACGGCGAGGTGCGGCACCATCTCGCCGCCGATCTTGCTGAAGCGCGATTGCCGGTCGGTGATGGTCAGGAAGCCGTCCTCGTCCAGGCAGGCGATGTCGCCCGTGACGTACCAGCCGTCGCGCATGACCTGCGCGGTCAGGTCCGGCCGTTTCAAATAGCCCGCCATGACGTTCGGCCCCTTGATCAGCAGGAGGCCCGGCTGGTCCGCCGGCAGCACGACGCCCGTTTCGGGGTCCACGATCTTCGCGGCCACGCCGGGAATCGGTCGGCCCACGGAACCCTCCCGGTGTCCTTGTTGCCGCACTCCCCCCTGCTCCGCGTCGGGCAGGTTGAGCGCGGCCACCGGCGACAATTCGGTGGCGCCATACCCCTCGAACGGGCGCACGCCGAATTTCTCCTCGAAGGCATCCGTCACGCGCGCCTTGAGTTTCTCGGCGCCGGTGATGACCAGCCGCAGCGTGGCGAAATCCTCGCGGGTCGCCCGCCGCAGATAGGCCAGCAGGAACGTGGGCGTGGTGAACAGGAGGGTGCATCGGTTCCCGCGCACCAAACCGGCGATCGTCTGGCCGTCCAGCGGGCTCGTATGGAAACCGGCCGCCAGCCCGTTGAGCAGGGGGAACCACAGGCAGGCCGTCAATCCGAACGAGTGAAAGAACGGCAGGATGGCGCACAGATTGTCCGTCTTCGCCGGACGGAACACGAGCCGGAGCGCTTCGACGTTCGACAGGAGGTTGCGATGGCTGAGCATGACGCCTTTCGGTTCGCCTGTGGTGCCGGAGGAGAAAATGATCGTGGCGACGTCGTCGGCCGACGCGCCCCGCCCGCCGTCGCTCTGGGCGCTATGGCGGGTAAGCCCGGCCCACGCGGCGGGAAGGAACAGCGCCTTCAGCAGCGCCTTGACGCGCGCTGCGCCCCCGATCCGCGCCGCGAGATCCTCGATGAAGACGAGCCGGCCGATGTCCTTGAGGGGCGCCACTTTTTCGATGAAGCGGCGGGAGGTCAGGATCGTCCGGATCTCCGCCTGCGCGAGGGCGGACTTGTACGCCTCGGGGGAGACCGTGAAGTTGAGGTTCACCGAAACCCGTCCCAGCAGGGCCACCGCCAGATTGGCCAGGGCGCCGCCGACGGAGGACGGCAGGAGCAGCC
>JACQHI010000329.1 GCA_016199105.1 Lentisphaerota bacterium
AGCCGATCAACCTGACGAACTCGAACTATGCCGTGATCGGGTCCTACGGCAAATGGAGTTACGGCTCGATCAACATGACCGCGTTGGGATCCACGTTCTATCGCGTGAAGTGGGCATCGATCATCTGCGGCGCGCGCATGAGCATTTCGATCCAGACGCTCGCGCAGGCGGCCGTGGACAAGCTCAACGTGGCGTCCGACTTCATCAGCGGACGGCGCGCGGTATTCGGCGCCATGACCAACCGTCTGCAGCAGACCCTCGAGGGGTTGCGGACGTATGAAGAGAACGCCCGGGCGGCCGAAAGCCGCATCCGCGACGTGGATGTGGCCGCCGAATCAACGCAGTTCTCCAAGTACCAGGTGCTGACGCAGATGGGCACGGCGCTGTTGGCGCAGGCCAACGCCCTGCCGAACAACGTGCTGATGCTCCTCGGCCGGTAATCGGCGAAGCGCATAGCGCGTAGCGAGTAAACCGAAGGGGAGGCTCGAAAGAGCCTCCCCTTTCGGTTTTGAGGTCCCGATCGGAGTCGGGCCCCACGTGGGTCCCAGTTCCAACTGGGACCTGAATTTCCGTTTAAGGAAAGCAGGTTAACCGCCGAGTACAGGATTATAAGAACTCCATCGACGCTGGCATCCGGCCTGCTTGATGTAGGGGGAAACGGACATGGTATTGAGCGCCTTAAACACTCGGAACTGCGATAAAACAAACAAGAATATTAATCACGGATGTCACGGATAGCGCTGATATGGAATGGGTTAACCCATATTCTTCTTGCCCCCCCATCCGTGTAATCAGTGGTAGATTTTGGGTTGTGGGCTGGACCCACATTCAGCCTTGAGGAAAAAAATGCCTTTGGATATAAACAGGGTAGGGTTCGCGTTTTTCTTCATTCATAATTCTATATTCATCCTTCTTCCAACGGGGTGGTTATGAGCGATCTTATGCGCGTCGGCGGGTTGGTGTCGGGGCAGGATACCCAGACCATCATCGATCAGTTGGTCGCGATCGAAGGCCGTCCGATTCAGACGCTGGAAGCCAAGAAAATCGATATCAACGCGGATATCGCCGCGTGGACGGATATCAAGAGTTCCACGGATGCGCTTCTGGACGCTTTGGATACGCTTCGCTCATGGAATGTCTGGAATCAGATGGCCACCACGTCTTCCGATGAAACCAAGCTGACGGCCACGGCCTCTTCCAGCGCCATCCCCGCCACGTATTCCATCGATATCACCCAATTGGCGCAGGCCCATAGCGTATCGTCCGACCGCGCCTCCGACTTGTTCGGCGGGGCCACTTCCACCACGGATCTCGTCGCGGCCGGCGTTCTGACGGCGGGGGATCAATTTACCGTCGAAGGGCAAACCATCACGATCGCGGCGTCGGAATCCCTGCAATCGCTGCAAACGCAGATCAATAACGCGGCCACCTCCATGCCGGCGTCGAATCGCGTCATCGCCACCATTCTCGACAATCGGCTGGTCGTCACGAGGCTCAATTCGGGGACCACCCAGATCGCCATGGCGGAGACCCTCGGAACGCCCTTGCAGGCCCTCCAGATTTTCAGCGCGCCCGCCACCTATAAGCCGGCCAATGTGCTGGTGACAGCCCAGGACGCCAACTTCACGGTGAACGGAGCGCCCGTAACGCGCAGCAGCAACACCGGCCTGACGGATGTCATTTCCGGGGTCACTCTGAATCTGCTGGCCGTCACGGCGACGCCGGTCACGCTGACCGTCGCCAACGACACCGCAGGTCCCAAGGCGGCGATCCTGGATTTCATCGAGAAATATAACGCGGCCACCACCAAAATGACGGATTATGGAAAAATCGCGCTGAGCGGCTCGAGTACCAGCGGGGCCAGGATCGAAACCATCGGGGAGTTGGGCGGGGATGGGATGATCGCCAGCATCTTGAGAAATATGCGCAACTACGCCACGCGGAGCAAGTATCCCTTCTTGAACGACGCGTCCGCCAGCCCGGGGTATAACGAATACACGTATGCCGGCAAAACCGGCATCGCCTCCAGCCTGGATACGATCGGGATCGGAACGGCCGATCGCAACAACAAGTTGTCGCTCACGGACGAGACCAAGCTCGACGGCATGCTCCTGGAGAATTTCGAGGTGGTCGAGAAGCTGTTCCGCGGGTATTTCGAGACGGGAACAGGCTATGTGCATGGCGTGGCGACGGAATTTTACACCTATGTGGACGCAGTGACCACGAATTTGACCGGAGACATAGATGAACATCTCCAGGCGCTGAACGAACAGATCACCGGTATCAATACCGATATCGCCAACCGACAGTCGTTTGTTGACGCTTATGAAAATCGGCTTTGGGCGCAGTTCGGGGCCATGGAGGACGCCATGTCGCGGATGTCGAAGGATCTTTCCTGGTTGACGACCCAGTTGGGCATCCAGTAATCTGGCCCCCATGGCGTATCTTCCGTCCCTTGAAGAGATCGTTCGGGAACTGACCCAGGCCGGCGATTTCCCCCCCGTCCGCGACATCGAACGCCTCGCCGCCCAAGCCGACGATGAAAGCCGCGTTCTCGGCGTGCTTCTTCAGGCGTGCGAGCATTTCCGGAACGGCCGCGAACAAGAGGCTTATGAGTCGCTTGTCGAGAGCCGGCGCCGGTTCGGTTGTCTGCCGCTCGGCATCATGGCGAATGCCATCTGGCTGGCGCTCCGGTTGGGGCTCGAACAACGAACCGCCTACGAATGTCTGGAATTCGCCCGCTACGCGGCGGGGGCGCAGGCTTTCGATTTGGCGCTGGAGGCGTGCTTTGCCGGCCTGATCTTGGACCAGAACGCGCGCTTCGAAATCCTGCAGTCGCCTGAAAAATCCGCGGAGATCGCCCGATTGTATGAGGCGGTGGCGAAAGCGTGTCCGGCCGGGGGCCCGGCAATAAAGTCAGATTTTCTGATCTCGCAGGAAAATTTCCATGGAGGGCGACGGGCCTCCGTCGCCGAAAACACGGCTTCTCAATCCAAAATCCAAAATCCAAAATCTAAAATCCGCGTGGCCCTCGTGGCGCCGAACCTGGTGGACGCTGTGGTCGCGTACACCCGGCGAATCCTCTATTTTGCCCGGTACTTCGATCGGGCCCGTTTTTTCCTTCACGTGTATTCGACCGAAAATCTCGTCAGCCGTCGCGCCCCGCTTTTCCCCTATGGAAGCATCAGCGGGTCCAGCGAAAGCCGGGGGGAACAAACCATCCGGGAACTGAAGACGCTGAATGTCGGCGTGACGCTCGCTCCCGCCGACGCGCGCTTTACCGAGGCGGCCCGGGATCTGGCGGGACGCTTGAGCGCGGACGGCATGGATGCGGCCATCTTCCAGGGGGGGATCACATGTCCGGTGGATTGGTTGGTTGCCCGCTGGGCGCGCGTTCCCGTCAAGCTCGCCATTCACAACGGCTCTTCCATGATGGTGCCGGGAATGGATGTCACGTTTTTCGACAATCCGGTCAATATCGAGCGCGAAAACGACGTGTGGCCGGCGGACGCCGGCGCGAGACAGGTGTTGTGCAAGGGAACCGATATCGAGGAGCTGAATCGGCAGCCCGCCTGGCCGAGAGCCCGCTTCGGCATTCCGCCGGACGCCGTCATCATCGGCGTGCTCAGCAATCATCTCGACAAGCGGCTGACCGAGCCGTATATGAACGTGATCGCCGGCGTGCTCGAGGCCAATCCGTCAGCCTGGTTCCTGGCGCTGGGTTCGGAGACGATCCGGGAAAAGCTGGAGTTCTTCATGCTCAGGGGTGTCGGCGCTCGCGTGCGCTTCGGGGGTCCGCAGCCGGCGCCGGGGGCGGGGCTGAAAGTCCTGGATATGTATGCCAACGAATTTCCGGTGGGCGGTTCGCAGAGCGTGATCGAAGCGATGGCGTGCGGCGTGCCGGTGGCGGCCCTGACGTGGAGCCGGGCGCATGCGGAGAGCGTGGGGGCCGGGCTTGTCGGCGACGAATTTGCCGTTCCGGAACGCGACACGGACCGCTATGCGGCGCTCTTGACCCGCTGGGTCCGGGATGCCGACGCCCGCCGGGCGGCGGGGCGCGCAGCGAAACAGAGGGCCGAACAACGCTTTTCGGCCCCCCCCTATGTGGCGGCGGTCCTCGATAAAGCCGAGGCTTTGTTTTTGGAAAAGGCAACTACTCACCACGAATTACACGGATGACACGGATATGGGAAAATTGATTTACGAAGCATTTTGCGCGGTTCCTTGTTGTATTTTTTTTGTTGCCGATTTTCCGCCAATCCCGCCCGGAGCGGGACAAGTCCAAAACATGTCACGCGCAGCGCGTGATCCAAAATCCAGAATCTAAAATTCCATCCTGACATGCCCATTACCCTCGATGAAATCGTTCGCGATGTGGAGCGGCAGGGGCCGTATCCCGATGCGGCGCAACTGGCCGGCCTCCTGAACGATCCGGATCGCGAGAAAAGGAGCGTGGGGCTTCTGCTGAAGGCCGGCGCTTGTTTTCGCTCGGGCGATGAAATTGGCGCTTTCCGGGAATTGTTGAGAAGCCGGGCCGTTCTTGGCGGGGTGCCCCTGGAGATCATGGCCAACATTGTCTGGCTGGGGCTCCGGTTGAATCGGGCGCAGGAAGCGGCTTTCGAATGTCTCGAGTTCGCCCGCTGGGCGGCTTCCATCCAGGCATTCGACCTGGCCCTGGAAGCCTGTTTTGGAGGCTTGTTGTTGGATCAAAAAGGCGCCATGGAGATTCTGCGCACGCCACGACTGGCCCTGGAAGTCGCGGATTTTTACGAGCAAATCGCCCGCCGCCTCCAGCCCGGCGGGGAACCCCCGGCGTCCCGGTCCGCCGAGCCCACGAAACGCCCAACGCTCAACAACCAACACCCAATGCCCAACAGGGATGATTCCCAAAGTGAAGAGGCAGGCCAGAGGCCTGCACCACAATTTGATTCGGTTTCCCAATCTCCTCAATCTAAAATCGATCCCGACTCTTCGGAGGTCGGGGCAAAATCGAAAATCGAAAATCGAAAATCCAAAATCCTTGTCGCCCTGGTGGTCCCCAATCTGGTGGACGACATCGTGGCCTATTCGAAACGGGTGCAGTATTTTGCGCGTTACCTGGATCCGGAAAAATACCGCCTGCATGTCTATAGCACTGAGAATTTCTCCGGCCGGGAGAACCCCCTGTTCCCCTATCATTGCGCCCGGTATTCCACGGAACAGACGGGAAAAAACATCATCGCGGAATTGAAGGAACGCGGCGTTCCGGTGACGCTCGGCACGCGCCAGGCGCCCTTTGCCGCCGCCGCCAGGGAATTGGCCGGGAAGCTGGAGCAGGACGGCATTCAAATCGTCGTTTTTCAGGGGGGGCTCGCGTGTCCCATCGACTGGCTGGTCGCCCGCTGGTCCCGCGTGCCGCTGAAAGCGGCGATCCATATCGGCTCTTCCATGCTGGTTCCGGGCATGGACGTGACGTTTTTCGATAATGCGGTGAATATCGAACGGGAAAAGGACTGGTGGCCGCCCAACGTCGGCGAGCGCGCCGTGTTGCGCAAGGGCGCCGATATCGAAGAACTGGATCGGCAGCCCGCGCACCCCCGCGCGCTCTGGAACATACCGGACGATGCCGTGGTGATCGGTCTTCTC
>JACQHI010000333.1 GCA_016199105.1 Lentisphaerota bacterium
GATTTTGGATTTTAGATTTTGGATTTTGGATTGTCCGACATCCGTCCCATCCGTGAAATCCGTGGTTAAAAATCTTCCATGAAAAAACCGAGATCAGACGCAAAACTCCTGAACATGTCGGAGGAATCTCAAGCCCAACTCTGCGAATGGCTCCTCAGCGGAATCCCCTACCACCGCGTCAAAGCCATGATCCAGGAACAATTCCACATCGCCACCAGCCTCGGCGCCCTCTCCAACTTCTGGGATTCCTCGTGCTCATCGATGCTGATCGCCCGGCGTCAGCAAGCCGTTTCCACGGCAGACACCATCGCCGATGACGCGAAAAAAAAGCCGGGCAATTTCGACGCCGCCACCCTCGACGCCATCAAACAAAAAGCCTTCGAGCTCTCCATCAGCCCCCAGGCCGATCCCAACAATGTCAAAGCGCTCTTCGGTTTGATCTTGAAAGCCCGCGATCAAGACCTCCAGAACCGCGACATCGAAATAAAAATCCGCCGGCTTGAACTCGTCGAACAGCAACTCCGCGAAACCCGCGAACGCCTCGTCAAAGATGCCGGCGGCTCCGTTGATCCCAAAGTCCTCGCCGACGAAATTGACCGCATCCTCGGAAGAAAATCGTGAAACCCGCCGCCTCCAAACCCATCAAGCTCCGGTCCTTGGACTACTTCCTCCCCTACCAGAACCGCTGGATCGACGACGACTCCCCCTTCAAGATCTACCCCAAATCACGCCGCATCGGCATCACCTTCGCCACCTCCTACCGCTGCTTCAAGAAATGTCTCGCGCGCCGCGACTTCACCCAATGGGTTTCCTCCCGCGACCTCCTCACCGCCAAGGAATTTATCAGCGACTACATTGCCCGCTGGTGCAAACTCGCCAACGTCGCCGCCACCGGCCTCGCCGGCGATCAAGTCGAAGTCTTCGACGCCTCCAAAGACGTCAAAGCCTTCATCGCCGACTTCCCCATCACCAACTCCCGCATTGTCTCCCTCTCCAGCACCCCCGAAGTCTTCGCCGGCAAAGGCGGCGACGTTCTTCTCGACGAAGTCGACCTCCACGAAGATCAGGGCAGACTCATCGACATGGCCATGCCCGTCACCACCTGGGGCGGCCAGCTCGAAGCCGTCAGCGCCTACCGCGTAGACGGCTCCCCCGCCAGCGTCTGGGCCCGCCTCGTCGCCGAAGCCGCCGCCGCCAACCCCATGCATGCCTCCCTCCACCGCACCACCATCCTCGACGCCATCGACCAGGGCTTCGTAGAAAAAGTCAACGCCGCCACCGGCCGCAAACAAACCCGCGAAGAATTTCTTCAACAGCTCCGCGCCAAATGCCGCACCGAAGCCGCCTGGCAATCCCAGTATATGTGCAACCCCCAAGACGACGGCGGCGCCCTGCTCCCATATTCTCTCCTCGCCCAATGCGAAACCGACGCCCCCGAACTCCAGGCGCACCGCGATCCCGCCGCCCCCGCCTACCTCGGAATCGACATCGGCCGCCGCCATGACCTCTCCTGCTTCTGGCTCGTCCGCCGCCACGGCCTCACCTTCTGGACCGACAAAATCCTCATCTTCGCCAAGACCCTTTTCCGCGACCAACTCCAAGCCGCCGCCGAACTCCTCCGCGACCCCTCCATCATTCGCTGCTGCGTCGACTCCACCGGCATCGGCGCCATGCTCGCTGAAGAACTCCACCTCCGCTTCGGCCACCGCGTCGAAGAAATCCAATTCACAAACGCCGTCAAACTCGAACTCGGCATGCCCATGCTCCAAGCCTTCGAAGACAAAGCCATCCGCATCCCCACCTCCAACGAAATCCGAGAAGACCTCCACAAGGTACGCAAGACCGCCACCAAAGCCGGCAACATCCGCCTCGAAGCCGAATCCGACGACGAAGGCCATGCCGACCGCTTCTGGGCCCTTGCACTCGCCTTGCATGCCTCCGTCAATTCCGTCGCCCCCGCCCCCATCACCATCTTCGACAATCACCGCAACCGCGCCATCGCCGCCCGCCGCTCGCGCGAACTCGTCGCATGATTTTTTGCTGCAATCCAAAATCCAAAATCTAAAATCCAAAATCGTCAATGCCCCCCGAACCCACCATCACCCAGCGCATCAAAGCCGCCAACCGCTGGCGCGAACAATACAATCCGCTTCGCGGCCTCACCGTCCGCCGCGCCGTCTCCCTGCTCGAAGCCGGCCAGCGCGGCGAACTCGCGGAGTTACACTGGGCCTACTACTTCGTCGAAATGACCGATCCCGACCTCCTCGCCCTCATCGAACGTCGTCTCGCCCCGCTCCTCGAAACCGAGTGGCACATAAAAACACTCGACCCCGAAACCACCGGCTTCGATCCCGCTCTGGCAGAGAGCCAAACCGCGTTTTTGAAACAGCAATACGAACGCCTGGAAAACCTCTACGAAGCCATCGAACATCTCGCCATGGCCCAATTCCGCGGTTACGCCCACCTCGAAAAAACCGCCGACAAACTCCTCCCCGTCGATACCTGGAACGTCGTCCGCGACGGCCTCACCGGCCCCTGGAAATACAACCCCGAAGCCCAACCCATCGGCTTCTCCTCCCTGCCCGCCGCCAATCTCATCGCACCCGAAAATTTCATCATCCGCGAAATCCGCCGCCCCATCAACCGCTGGGCCATCTACAAATTTATTTGTTCCAACCTCAGCTTCAAAGACTGGAACGCCTTCGTCGAAATCTACGGCCTCCCCGGCGCCGTCGTCATCCTGCCCCCCAACCTCCAGGACAAAGCCGACGAATTCCGCGACGCCGCCAAAGAAGTCGCCGAAGGCGCCAGCGGCTCTCTTCCCAACGGCTCCGACGTGAAATTCTCCGATTCCCCGCGCGGCTCCAGCCCCTTCCGCGACCACCTCAAGTTCCTCCAGGAACAACTTGTCCTCGCCGGCACCGGCGGCCTCCTCACCATGCTCGCCCAGAGCGGCAGCGGCACCCTCGCCGGCGGCGCCCACGAAGACACCTTCGACCAGATCGCCGCAGCCGACGCCAGAAAAATTTCCGAACTCCTCCAGAAACAATTCGACAAGCCCGCCCTCGCCCAGGCATTCCCCGGCCGCCCCGTCCTCGCCTACTTCGAGCTCGCCGCCCAGGAAGAAACCGACATAGGCCAAATCATAGACCATGCCGTCAAACTCAAATCCGCCGGCTACCAACTCGACCCCGAAGAACTCAGCGAAAAAACCGGCTACACCCTTTCCCTCATCCCCTCTTCCCCGAACCCTGAACCCCGA
>JACQHI010000335.1 GCA_016199105.1 Lentisphaerota bacterium
AGTCCAAATGCCGGAAAGTAACCGAGCCGCCCTCGATGAGGAGGCCTGCCCACCACTCCGGCATCTCGGGCCGGGACTGGTATTTGATCCGCACGGTTTGCGGTTCCAAGGCATCCTTGGATTCCAGGACCAAGGAGCGGCCGCTATTCGCACCGTCGCTTTTCCCCTGGAAAAGCAGGTTGGGCTCGGTAATCTCAATGGTATTGGCCACCTGCAGGTGCAAGGTGGACCGTTCTTCCGCCAGGGCCTTGGCCAGGTCATGTTCCGAGGTGATCGGCCGCGGCGCGGAGGGAGAGGAAGGGACGAGGGGTTTGACGACGACAGCGGACGGCTGTTCCCTGGCCCCCTGGCTCGAGTCATTTTTGTTGCCAGACCCAGGGCGCATGGGGGTGACGAAGGTCCGCAAAGGGGGCGTCAGGGAAATAGCTGTCAAAACCACTCCCAAAGCAAAAGCGGCCAGGGAAAAAGCTAGCAGCGGCCTTTTGCGCGGCGGCTCTGGCAGGGGCGCATCGACAAACATCACCCCTTCAGGCACGTCGGCGCCGGCGCCAACTTTCTGGGCCACTTGCATGAGATGGTGAATCAGGTGGACCGGATGCTGGTAGCGCTCCCGGGGATCCTTGGCCATCATGCGGTGCAAAATAATGGCCACCTCGTCGGGGATGTCCGGGTTCAGCTGGCGCGGATCCACTGGCGATACGTGTTGATGATGGTGCAGTTTCTTGGCGGCGGTTCCCTCGGGCACGGGCGGCTGGCCGGTCAGCACGTGGTAGAAAGTACAGCCGAGGGAATAAATGTCGCTGCGGACATCGGCTTCGCGCGGCTCCAGGGCTTGTTCGGGGGAAAGGTAATCGAAAGTTCCCAAGGTGACGCCCGATTGCGTCAAGCCTTTACCATCACGGCGGCCCAGGCTACGCGCCAAACCCATGTCCACCAACTTGGCCCGGCCGGAGGGGCTGATGATGATGTTCGACGGCTTGATGTCGCGATGCACCACGCCGCGGCTGGCAGCATGCTCCAAGCCGGCGGCTATTTGCAGGATGTAACGGACCGCTTCCGGGACCGGCAGACGCCCGCGCCTCTCCAAAATCGTCCGCAGGTTTTCCCCCTCCACATATTCAAAAGCGATGAAGTGCAGGTGCTGATCTTCGCCGCAATAAAACACCCGGGCAATGTTTTCATGGTCGAGCTTGGCGGCCGCCCGCGCTTCCTGGTGAAAACGCTGCACGTTCTCCGGATCGGCGGCCATTTCCGGCGGCAGGATTTTCAAAGCCACTATGCGGTCCAGTTCCTTGTCCCGGGCCCGCAGCACCGCCGCCATGCCCCCCACGCCGATCGGCTCTAGCAACTCAAAATGCGCCAGCGTACGTCCCCGCAGGCTGTTTTGGGCATTGTTGTCCACCGGCGCCGGTTTGTTCTTGGAAATGATGGTGGGTGCTTCGTCGCTGATCTGCCCGCCGGGAGCAAAAATGATCCGCTCTTCCCCATTCTCCTGGGGTTGGCTCTGCAAATCCCCAACGGCACTTTCACCTGGGGAGAAAGCCTGCAGGGGCGACCTGCCTGAAGAAGACTCGGCCATGAAAACCATCCGGGAAAGGATCCCTCTCCTCCAATGAATAGGCTTTTAAGCCAACCACCATGTTCGCTTCTGCCGGTAGTGTCCTAATTTGGCGAGCCGGGGGCGTTAGCCCTCGGAGAACACCGGGGCTTTACAGCCCCGGCTCGCCAAATTAGGACACTACTCTTCTGCCAGCCATTCACCTGTGGGGCCAGGCGGAATACAACCCACTGCTGCCTCCCCCCAAAAAGGACATGAAGAAAAGGGGAGTTTTTCGCAAATGGCATTTGTATAAAGAGTATAAACCGGGGAGCGAAGGGTTGTCAACCGCTTAGCCAGAAATGGGGATAAGTTTGTCCGAACGCCGGCTCGTTTTGCCCCAAGTAGGCTTGCCGTTTAGCGCTCGGAGCCGGGCGCTAAAGATTCGCTGAAAAATAACTTCCCGATTTGGCGGGTGCCATGCTTTCGCGGCCCACCAAAAACTTGTGGGACCCACTTGGCCAGGATGGGCCGCGAAAGCATGCCAACCGGTTGAAATGGGGAAGTTGTTTTTCTAACGACCCTTAACGGGCACGCACGTCATACACAAAGAGGTCGGGACCGCTGCGGATGTAGAGTCGGCCGCCGCACACGATGGGGTGTGCCAGGAAGGAACAAGCCGTCCGCCTTTCGATCACGAACTGGCTGACTATGTCGAACCCTTGGGGGCCAACCGCCAAGAGGGACAGGGTTCCCTGGTGCTCCATGCAATAGAGCATACCGTCGGCGAAGGTGATGCCGACCTTGCCAAGTTTTTTATCGAGCTTGACGTTCTGGCCGGTGAGGAAATCGACGCAGTGGAAATTTTTGCCGCCTCCCCGGCAGCCGGCCCCGAAGAGCCTGCCATCCAGGAGGAGCTCGCCGCCATGGCAGTTGTCCAGGTCCTTACGATGCCAGACGACGGTAGCCAGGCGTGAGTCGTCGCTGATTTTTACTAGGCTGCCTCCTTTGAGGTGGCCGCCGGCAACGAAGA
>JACQHI010000339.1 GCA_016199105.1 Lentisphaerota bacterium
CACTTCGACGTTATGCGTTCAACGTTCGATGTTCGACGTTGTCTCATTACTGTTCCATCGGATTGGCCGCCAAGCCGAGGCCCGACTGAACACCGAACCCCGAACCCTGACTTGTCCGGCGTAGCCTTGGTGAAGACTGAACACCGAACACCGAACTCCGACGTGCCCGCCAATGGCGGGCGACGGCGGAACACTGAACACTGCTCCCGCCATGCTCGATGAATTCCGCATATTGAACGGCCAAAGCCGGTACGATGTCTTCGCCGTGTGGCAGGAGGCGCTGGCGAAGGCGTTCAAGGAGGCCGGTTGGCCGGTGACGATCGCTCCGGTGCAGACGCCCGTCCCGGCCGGCGGGCGGCGGGTGAGCTTCGGCTTCAATCTGGTCAGAAACTGGTCACGCTCCGCCATGACCATGCGGCATGTGGCCTGGCTCGTGGATCATCCCGTTTATCACGGGGCCGTGCTCGCCCCGCAAATTTCACGGCTTCCGGTGAACCTGGAGAATTGCCTCTTCGGCAGCGTGGATTCCCACTGGACACGGTTCGCGGCCGGCGTCTATGCCGTGCCGAACCTGTGTTGCTGGCCGCACGCGACGGTCATGGACTCGGTGACGGAACCCGACTGGTCGGGACGGCGCTATGACGTCGTGTTCTTCGGTTCCCTGGAGTCTCCCGACTCCATTTCCGGTGAACTCCGGCGGAAAGCCGGAGCCTTCACCCCCGTGCTGGAGGCGTTGCTGGAGGCCGTGCAGGACCGGGATGAATGCCTTGACGAGCGCGTGTGGACCGCCCTCCGGGCGGTCGGGCGGGAGGGGGATGCCGCCCGGGTGGCGCTGAACGTGTTTTTTCCGCTGGTGGACCTGGTGTATCGGAATCGTCAGCGACTGCGACTCTTGAAGGCGGTGCGGCGGCCCATCCATGTTTTTGGCTCGGGGCCGTGGCGCGATGCCGGGTTGCCGGACACGATTCACTGGCATGACCCGGTGCCCTATGCGGAAGCGCTGCGCATCATGTCGGAAGCCCGCATCGTGATCAACCACACCCCGACCCTGCATGGCGGCGCCCATGAACGAATCATGGATGCCATCGCCTGCGGCTGTTATGTGTTCACCACCCCGTCCGATTTTGTCGAGTCGGAATTCGGCGGGTCCGGCGGGCTGTGCGTGTATCGCGCCGGCGACGCGCCGTGGGTGGGCGAAAAAATAGACGCGGCGTTGGCGGATCCGGACTCGCCGGCCCGGGTGGCCAAAGCCCAGAAGGTCCTGGCCGCCCGGCATCGGATGCGCCATCGGGCCAAGGCGATCATGGAGGCGCTCCGGACCTGCTGGCCGGACGTCTGCGCTTGAAGAAGTGGATCAGGCGGATAGGGTTCGGGGTTCAGGGTTCGGGTAAGAAGGCAAGAATCTGCTTGTGAAAATAGTTGCGCAGGTATGATCCAAAATCTAAAATTCCCTATTGATTTCCTGATTCTGAGACACCTTTTTGCGGTTTCGGTCACAACGATTTACATATGAACACGTTGTCTCATTACTGTTCCATCGGCTTGGCCGCCAAATCGAGGCCAAACTGAACCCTGAACCCCGAACCCTGAACACCGAGAGTCGTCGTTCATGAAACCCATCCTTGGATCGGTCGCGTCCGCGCCGGCGCTGGCGGTTCCCGTCCGGTTTCATTCGGGCCGCGAAGTGATCGAAACCCTGCGGGCCATGGGGGTCTCCGTCACGCCCTTTCTGGAGCCCGCCGAATTGAGGAGCCTGTTGCGCGAGGGCAAGGCTCGGGCGGTTCTTGAAATCAACATCAATCCGGCGCTGGTCGCCGTTTGCCGGGAATTCAACATCCCCTATGCCTGTTGGACGTTCGATTCCGGCGCCCTGCAGACATGCCGGTTGCCGTTTCAGGCCGGCGATCGTCTCTTTATCCATGACAAGCGGGATCTGGCCCTGGCGGCGAACCGGAATGCCCGTTCGGTTTATCTTCCCTTTTCGGCCGGCGCGGCGTTTCACCGTCCTCCCCGCGAGTCCGGCTTCCAGATCCGGATCCTGGTCATGATGAATACCTATCGAAGCGCGATTCGAATGAACGAAAACGAATTTCAGAAGACGCTGCAACAATGGCCGCCGGGAAGCGAGGTGCGGAATCGTCTCGAACTCATGCGCCGCCTGACTCAGGATGAAATTCGCAATCAGTTGGACGCTCTGGCGGAGGACCAACTCGGTCCGCGCCTCGAAGCGGTTTTTCAGGCGAATGGCCTGGCTTTTTTTCAGGGGCACCCCGACCGGTTCGCGATGTTTCTGATGGGGGTCGGCCAGGAATTGGCATGCCGGCAGCGCATCCGCCTTGTCGAATATCTCCAGCGGTTTTACGAAGTGGATGTCTTTGGCGACGGTTATTGGCGGGAAGCCCTCGAGGGGATGAAGAGCGTCCGGTATAACGGCCTGGCGCCGTTCGACCGCCTGCCGGATATCTATAATACGGCCCAGATCGCCATCCATCTGTCCCAGCCGCAATGCCGGAACGCCATCGCCCAGCGCGTGTTTCATGTCCTGGCGGCCGGCGGCTTCCTGCTGGCGGAACGGAGCGCGGTGCTGGCGGAATTGTTCGAGGCCGGCCGGCATCTGGACACGTATGCCTCCCTGGAGGAATTGCGGGACAAATGCGAATTCTATATCCGGAATCCCGACGTCCGGCTTCGGATTGCGCGCCAGGGACAGGAGGCCTTTATGGCCTCCCACACCATGCGCCATCGTTTGCAGTTCATTCTCGAACAGCTCGTAACATGAGCGCAAAATCCGGTTGGATTTGCCTAGGGTGAAAACACACTTGAAATCCAAGCGGATTTTGCGTGCATAGCTTTTTTTTATTGCAATCAGGGAGGGGTAAGTTACTGTCTAATGAAAACGAACACCGAATGCCCAACACCGTGTCCGGCGAAGCCTTGGCGAAGACGGAACATCCTGAACACCGAACACCGAACACTGAAACCCGGGACTTCCCCTTGAAAGCCATGGCGGTCATCATTGCGCGGGGCGGATCCAAATCCATTCCCCGGAAGAATTTGCGGTTGCTCGCCGGCAAGCCCATGATCGTCTATACGTTCGAGGCCGCCTTGAAAAGCCGCCGTCTGGAACATGTTTTCCTCAGCACCGACAGCGAGGAAATCGCCGCTCTCGGACGGCAGTGCGGCGTGGACGTTCCGTGCCTGCGGCCGGCCGAACTGGCCGGCGACGAGGTGATCGGCGTGTTGCCGGTGTTGCACATGGTGGAATGGCTGGAGAAGAACCGCCACTACGAGCCCGAGCTGGTCGTCTTGCTGCAGGCGACTTCGCCCTTGCGGCCCGCGGAGGCGATCGACGAGGCCATCGAGCGGCTCGAAAAAAGCGGCGCCGATGCCGTGGTCGGCGTGTCGCCGGTGGAACATCATCCCTACCGCATGAAGCAGGTCGATGCGCAGGGGCGGATGATCAACTATGTGAGCCTCGACAAGGCGGACGTGAACCGGCAGACGCTGCCCGAATTGTTCATCGTCAACGGCGCGGTGTATGTCATCTGGCGCGAGGTGTTGCTGAAAGGGCGCAGCCTTTTCCCGGCCGACACGCGCGCGCTTGTGATGCCGCCGGAAACGGCCATGGATGTGGACAGCCCATGGGACCTCCATGTCGTGGACCTCATTCTAAAGGAGCGGCGTCGCCATGAACATCGTTGAAATTGCCGGACGGAAAATCGGGCCGGGCCGGCCCTGTTTCATCATTGCCGAGGCGGGGGTGAACCACAATTGCCGCGTGGACTTGGCCCTGCGGATGGTGGACCTGGCCGCCGAGGCCGGCGTGGACGCCGTCAAATTCCAGACCTACAAGACCGACAACGTCTATTCGCCCGGCGTGCCCAAGGCCGACTACATGAAAAAAGCGACGGAGGCCGGGGAGTCCATGACGGAAATGGCCCGCAAACTGGAACTCCCGTTCGAGGTGTTCGTCGAGCTTCAGGCCCATTGCCGCCGCCGGAACGTCGTCTTTTTATCCAGCCCGTTCGACGAGGAAAGCGCCGATTTCCTCGCGACGCTCGATGTTCCGGCCTTCAAAATTCCCTCCGGCGAAATCACGAACGAGCCCATGCTCGAACGGATCGCCCGGACCGGCAAGCCGGTGATTCTCTCGACGGGAATGGCGGAGCTCGATGAAATCGGTTCGGCCATCCGCGTCCTGAACAAGGCCGGCAATCGCGAGCTGGCGCTGCTCCACTGCGTGAGCCAATATCCGGCCGCCCCGGCCGACGTCAACCTGCGGGCCATGCGGACGATGGAAGCGGCGTTCGATGTGCCGGTCGGTTTTTCCGATCACACGCTCGGCACGCACGTGACCGTGGCCGCGGTGGCGTTGGGCGCCCGCATCCTTGAAAAGCATTTCACCGTGGACCGGGATCTGCCCGGGCCGGATCACCAGGCGTCCCTCGATCCCGCGCAATTGAAGGCCATGGTCGCGCAGGTCCGCGAGGTGGAGTCGGCGCTGGGCGACGGCCGCAAAATCCCCACCGCCCGGGAGCGGGAGACGGCGGCGCTGGTCCGGAAAAGCCTGGTGGCCGCCGCGGCCATTCCCGCGGGCGCCGTGCTCACGGAAACCATGCTGGCCATCAAACGGCCCGGCAACGGGCTGGCGCCGTCCCTGCGGCCGTCTTTGGTCGGGCGCAAGGCCCGGCGCGCCATTCCACCGGGCACGCTTCTTGCGTTGGATATGTTCGAGTAACCCCCGATGATACTCGACGGTCATATCCACATCAGGGCGCTCGCGGAAAATCGGGCTGGATTCCTGAAGGAACTCAAACGCGCCGGCGTCGGGGGAGGGCTTGTGATTTCCCTCCCGCCCCCGGCTTTTCCCGCGGTGGCGCCGTCGGCGCCTCCCTTGGCGCGCATGAACCATGTTCTCTCCTGGTGCGGGACCTCCGAAAATCTCTATCCGTTCTACTGGCTCGATCCCCTGGAGGCCGATGCCGCGGACCAGGTCGCCATGGCCGTGAAGAAAGGCGCGCGGGGGTTCAAGGTCATTTGCGACCGTTTCTTTCCGGGAGACCGGAGAGCGATGGAGATATTCGGCGCCATTGCGCGCGCCCGGCGTCCCATTCTTTTCCATTCCGGGATACTCTGGGACGGGAAAGTTTCTTCGCGATACAACCGGCCCCTGGAGTTCGAGGCCCTCCTGGACGTGAAAGGGTTGAGATTCTGCCTGGCGCACCTGTCCTGGCCATGGTGCGACGAATGCATCGCCGTATACGGAAAATTTCTGAATGCGGTGGCAGGCAATCCGGCTGTGTCGGGCGAAATGTTCATGGATATCACGCCCGGCACTCCGCCGGTCTATCGGCGGGAAGCCTTGACCCGGCTGTTCACCGCGGGTTACGACGTCGAAGACAATGTCATCTTCGGCTCGGATTCCTGCGCCAACCGCTACAATGCCGGCTGGGTCCGGCAATGGCTCGAGCGCGACAACGCCGTCTATGACGAACTCGGCCTGGCGCGAAAAACGCGTGAAGCGATTGTTGCGAACAACCTGAAGCGCTTCATAAAAGGCAAGGGATGAGGGAGTCCCGACTCCCACAGAGGTCGGGATGAAACCTGAATGAAGAGGCCGAGGCCTGGAGAGTGAGGGGAAGGGCGCGGAATCGGGATCCAGATCTGACTATTCGACAAAGCATTCTAAAGGTTATTAGCCGCGAGAGATCGCAAAGAGCACAAAGTTGAAGCCCCGATAAGTTCTAGGCTAAGGAATTTCAAAGTTAGAAGGCTAAGGAATTTCAAAGTTAGTCCGAAAATTCAAAGGAAAAGGTGGTGTGTGTATCGGGGTGAACAAAAGTGTGTTGTGTGAAGGAAATGGGGTCGAGTTTTTTTATCTGGCG
>JACQHI010000323.1 GCA_016199105.1 Lentisphaerota bacterium
AGAACTTCCGGAACTGGATCGAGATCGGGGGCTTCGACAACATCACGTTCAAACCCAACGGGCGCGTCCAGAAAATCCTGACCCGGCGCGCCATCGAGAATCTCCTGCACCCCTTCCAGACCTTCATTCTCGGCCAGAAAAACGTGGCGCCCCGCATCGCGGCGAAATTCAACATCCCGCTGGTCTTCTATGGAGAGAACGAGGCGGAATACGGCAATCCCATCGCGGACAACGAATCGTCGCTCCGCGACAAGGCCTATCACACGATGCGGAACATCCAGGACCTGTATCTCGGCGGAGAATCCATTCCCCTGCTCATGGAGCGCCACGGCATGGTTTTATCCGACCTCCTGCCGTACCTGCCGGTGGATTACCAGGAGTTCGAGCGCGCCAAGGTGGAGGTCCATTACCTCGGCTATTATATCAAGTGGACGCCCCAGGAGGCCTATTACTACAGCGTCGAACACACCGGCCTGCAAGCCCGGCCGTTCCGCACGGAGGGCACCTACAGCAAGTACAACAGCCTCGACGACAAGATCGACGATCTCCATTATTACACGACCTTCATCAAGTTCGGCCTCGGCCGCGCCAGCTATGATGCCGCCCAGGAAATCCGCAACAAGCACCTCACCCGCGAGGAAGCCGTAACGCTGGTCCGGAAGTTCGACGGCGAATTTCCCGAACGCTACTTCCGGCAGGTCATGGATTACCTGGAAATGGACCCGGAATATTTTCTCCAGTTGTGCGACAAATTCCGGTCGCCCCATTTGTGGGAAAAAATCGGAGGGGAGTGGAAGCTCAGGCACCAGGTTTTATGAGTGACACACTGAACACCCGGATCTGCTGGCTGTTCGCCTGGCTGGCAACAGCTTCGCCGGCATGGGCCGAACCGGAAACGCCGGACCGTATTTCCCGTACGGTCGGCGCCATTACGTCCGTCTGGACCGACGCGCATACGCAAACTTCCGCCATACCGCCGGATGCCTCCCCCACCGGCTCGCAGCATTTCAGCTTTCCGGACACACCGCACGAAGCGCCGTCACCCGACGCGGCGACCGCGGTTCCCACCCTCTATCTCCTTTCCTCCGTGCCGCCGCCCGGCATGACGCTGATCAACGCCGGCCCGTTCGTGATGGGCTCGAAGCAATTCGAGTTTCACGATTACGATCACGATATTCCCGTTCATACCGCGACGACGGACGCGATTTACATGGACGTTTACGAGGTCACCGCCGCCCGCTGGGAAGAGGTCCGGACCTGGGCGATCCCGCGCGGCTACAGCGACCTGCGCAAGGGCCTGGCCGGTTACGCCCCCGACCAGACCATCGGGTCCAACCACCCGGTGGTCAACGTATCCTGGTACGATTGCGTGAAATGGTGCAACGCCCGTTCCGAAAAGGAGGGGCTGTCTCCGTTCTATTACGCCGATGCCTCCCAGTTGAACATATACCGGACGGGCCTGTTCACCGGCGGTGTGGAATGCCTGGACCGGAGCGCCAACGGGTATCGCCTCCCGACGGAGACCGAATGGGAAAAGGCTTGCCGGGGAAAGATGACCGGCTACAATTACCCGTGGGGCGATTCGATCGACGGCGCCAAGGCCAATTACCAGGGCAGCGGAGACCCGTTCGACGACGGCACCACGCCGGCCGGGTACTACGACGGCCGGCAAATCATTAACGGGGAACGCAGTCCCCATGACATGGCCAATGGTTATGGATTGTACGACATGGCTGGCAACGTGTATGAATGGTGCTGGGATTGGTACGGCGCCGTGCCCCCGGAAAGCGCCGTCAATCCCCTGGGGCCGCCGCGGGGGAAATACCGGATCCTGCGCGGGGGGTGCTGGAAAAGCGCCATGACGGGGTGCCTGTCCTGTTCGTACCGGTACTATCTGGCGCCTCACGGGGACGGAAACACCGCGGGGTTTCGCTGCGTGAGGGGATTGTAACGACAACGAAACAAAGGAACGACAGGATGATCAAATTAACCAAGATCAGCGGAGAGGAAATAGTCCTCAACGAACTGTATATCGAATCCATTGAAGCCGCCTCCAACACCACGGTGAAAATCCACAATGGAACGACATTCGTGGCCCAGGAGAAACCCGACCGGATTCTCGCGCTGATCCGGGAATGGCAGCAACAACAAACCCCGACATAAGAGGAAACCATCATGGACTGGGTCACTATTGCGGGTATTGTCATGGCGTGGGGCTGCCTGGCCATTGCCATCGGCATGGACGGCGGCGAACTGCATTCCTTCCTCAAGGGCTCGGCCGCGCTCCTGGTCTTTGGGGGCACCATCTTCGCCACCATCATCGGCTTCACCTGGGACGATCTGAGAGGCATCCCCGCCAAGCTCAAAACCGCCTTCGTGCGGAAACAAAACAAATACGTCGAAATCATCGGCATGCTCGTCGAATACGCCAAGAAAAGCCGCCGCGACGGCATCCTGGCCCTGGAAGACGTCATCGAGGAACTGGACGACAAGTTCATGAAGAAGGGGCTTCAACTGCTGGTGGACGGCATCGACCTCGACCGCACGCGCGACACCCTGGAAGCCGACATCAACGCCCTGCGCCAGTGGTACAAGGAAGGCGAGGAATTTTTCAAACAATTGGGCGGGTTCAGCCCCACCCTGGGCATCATCGGCACGGTGCTGGGCCTGATCCACATGATGGGGGAAATCTCCTCTCCCGAATCGATGGGGCCCGCCATCGCCATGGCGTTCATCGCCACCATGTACGGCATCTCGTCGGCCAACCTGATCTATCTGCCCCTCTCCAACAAGATCCACAATGTCAGCCTCAAGGATTTGCTGGAAAAACGGATCGTCCTGGAGGGGCTCTTGTGCATTCAGGCCGGCATCAGCCCCCGTCTCACGGAGGAAATGTTGAAGTCCTTCGTGCACATGCACATCAAGGAAGGCGAACTGGATTCCAAGAAGGCGGCGGAACAGAAGTGAGGAGCGACTGATGGCCGAGAAAAGGAAAAAGCAGGCGGAAGAACCGGAACCGGCGGAGAACCTCGAGCGCTGGCTGCTCACCTACGCCGACATGATCACCCTGCTCG
>JACQHI010000344.1 GCA_016199105.1 Lentisphaerota bacterium
ACGGACTGCTGGTCACCTATCTGCGCGTGCAAGCGTTTGTCGTGACGTTGTGCGGCCTGTTCCTCTATCGCGGGGCCGCGCGCTGGGTCGCGAAAGATCAGATCCCCAACATCGAGAGCCGACTCACCGATCTGAGCGATTTCTTCCGCGGCGATCTGTTCACCTTGCCGATCTACCTTTGGCTGTTATTGGCGCTCTTCGCCCTCGCGAGCGTATTTTTGCATCTGACCATCTATGGCCGATATTTCTACGCGATCGGCAGCAATGAGCGGGCCGCGCGTTATTCGGGCATCAACGTCCCTTTCTTCAAAATCCTCGCCTATGTGCTGTGCTCGATGTTTGCGGCCATCTACGCCTTGATGTATGTGATCCATTACAACACGGTGCAGCCGTCGACGACCGGCAGTTTCCTGGAGCTGTACGCCATCGCCGGCGCCGTCTTGGGCGGTTGCAGTCTGCGCGGCGGCGAAGGCTCAACCCTCGGCATGTTGATCGGCACGGCGATCCTGTGCTTATTGCCGAACCTCACCAACATGTGGGGCATTCCCAGCACGCTGGAACCGACCGTTGTCGGGGCGGCCTTGCTGGTGTGCGCCGTCATGGACGAACTGCTGCGCCGCCGCGATGCCAAAGTTTAGCAACATGTCGTAGGGACAAGCGGCCTCGCTTGTCCCAGGCAGATCACTCATTAGCAATTGACAATTAGCAATTAGCAATTGCCGATGGTAATGCGGATGTGCGGAGGCGATCAGGGGCCGGCGCGTTATGATTCTGCAATTGGCAATTGCTAATTGCTAATTGTCAATTGCTAATATTGCCATTGATTTCCTTGATTCAGGCCTACGCAAGGACAAGCGAGGCCGCTTGTCCCTACGACTATCGGGAAGTTATTTCTCTAACGTTGCTAAGGGACGCAGGGGGATGCCATGTTTCCGCATATGCCGATCAGGGTTCTCGCCGCCGTCTTTATCCTGGGTATGGCCATTCCCGGACCGGCTTGGACGCAGAATGCCCGGCCGGCCCATCTGGATGCTCTCCTGGCAGCCTATGCGACGGCGCCGCAGGGCTATCCTTCGGGCAAGGAATACGCTCGGCCCGACACCTCGGTCCCCTTTCGCTGGCATTTCTATCATGAGGGGGCGATCGAACGCTTTGACCATGCTCGGATGGCGGCCCATGTCGATTCTTACAACCCGCTGGAAGACCGGGGGGTACGCTCGGACAAGAGCAGCGGCGTGAAATGGCAGTTTGTGGCCGAGCACGCCACGAGGGGGCAACGGGCGCTGCGCGTGGATTTTCCCGCCGAGGCGATCCGGGCGGGCCAGGCGTTGGTGCACGTGGAAGCGGTGGCCGGCGGGGCCAGCTTCTCCGAGTACCTGCGGGCGCGCGGCCTGTTTGCCACCGCGTCCTGTTACGGCCCGCACTATCGCTGGATCAAGCTCGATGCCTTCAATGCAGCCTCGGCCGACGTGCGCTTGCGCGTGTCGGGCGTCCCCTTGGTCCTTCGCCCCGGCGCCAACGTCATTGCCGTCAAGACCGCCGATGCGGTAGAACGGCATTACCAGTGCCTGTTCAACTCCATCCCCATCGAGGCAACGGGACCGGCCAGGGGTATCACGTTGTATCTGGACAACGTGCGCATGGAGCAAGAAACGCCGGCACTCCTGGGCCGTGCGGGGAAGCTGTTTCAGTTTCCCGGCCGGGAAGGGGCGCAAGTTGCTCCGGTACTGGCGCCGGGCTTTACCGCGGTCGGGGTCGAATCGCTCTACACGCCGCAAGCCGGTTTCGGCTGGACAGCGGCGCGGACCACCCGGCAAATGCATGCCCACTCCTTCCGCAGCAATGAGCACGGGCTGCTCTGGGGTTGCTGCCATGGCATCGACGCCCCCTTCCGCGTCGATCTGCCGCCGGGCCGATATGGCCTGTACGTTTTCGGCGCCCCCTATCACGGCCACCAGTGGTCCAAGGGGCTAACCGTCAAGATCAACGGCCGTGTGCACACACTGCTTGCCCCGCGAACTGACGAGGAGGTTCGCCGCATGGCCTTGTCGGGCGAGGCGTGGGATTTTCGCCCGGGCTCGTGCGTCTGGGAAGCCCTGGTCCGGCCGCCTTAACTATCCCGCTTTCAACATCCTTTACGAGGACGTCGCCGACGGCGGCCTGGTCATCGATTTTCCCAAGTCGCTGGCGCTGCATGCCATGGCGATCTTCCGCGAAGCCGACAAGACGGCGGCGCTGGCGGAACTGGGCCGGCTCAACTACCTTTTGGCCGAGAGCTGGGACGTGTCGCATCCGTGGGTGCGCGGGAATTATGCCCGCCGCGCCGCCGATGGGCATTCCTACATCGGCGTCCACGAGGAGATGGTCCATCCGGAGCGTATTCCCGATCGGCTGCGGGCCTTGCAGTTGACGGACGCGGATTGGCGGCGCGGCTTCGTGCTGTTTCAGCGCGGCCTGACCGAGGCGATTTACGCCGACACCATTCCGGCGCCGGCG
>JACQHI010000345.1 GCA_016199105.1 Lentisphaerota bacterium
ATCAATGATTCTGTCGTACTCCCCATAGCACTTACGCAAAGTTGATTCTCTGTTTCGTAGTTAAAAATTCACTAGGTTGTGGCTCGTGCTTCGTAGCGAAGGGACTTCTCCACTTCGCAGAGTAGCAGCGTTAGCCCGCTTTGGAGTGTGACAAGATGAACTTGGACAAATTCAGGAAACACATCGACCGGATGGATCGGCAGATCGTCCGGCTGTTGAACCGGCGGGCGGAAATCGTTCAACGGATCGGCCGGCTCAAGAAGGACCGGAATCATGAAATCTACGTGCCGGCCCGCGAGAAAATGGTGCTCGACCAAGTGCGGCGGATCAACGCGGGGCCGTTGAGCGCGTCGGCCATTCAAGCCATTTACCGTGAAATCATGTCGTCGTGCCTGGCGCTCGAACATCCGGTCAGCGTGGCGTATCTGGGGCCGCCGTCCACCTTCACGCACCAGGCGGCCCGGTTGCGGTTTGGCGGGAGCGTGCGCTACGTGGCCTGCGAAACCATTGGGGATGTGTTCGAGACCGTCCAGAAGAAGGGCGCCGAATACGGCGTGGTGCCCATCGAAAACTCCACGGAGGGCGCGGTCACCTATACCCTGGACGAATTCGTGGGCACGCCGCTCAAAATCTGCGCGGAGGTTTACCTGCCCATTTCCAACAACCTGATGGCACGGATTCCACGCGGAAAAATCCGGCGGCTTTACAGCATGCCGCAGGTGTTCGGGCAATGCCGGCGCTGGCTTAACGTGGAAATGCCCGGGATCGAACTGATCCCCGTGTCCAGCACCGCCAGGGCGGCGGAAATGGCCGCGAAGGAGAAATCCGCCGGCGCGATCGCCAGCCGGCTCGCCGCCGAGCTTCACGGACTCAAACTGCTGGCCGCCGATATCCAGGATCTGACGGGCAATGTGACGCGCTTTCTCGTGATCGGCCGGGCCTTCGGCGCCGCCACCGGCGATGATAAGACCTCGATTCTCTTCTCGGTCAAGCATCGCGCCGGCGCCCTCTGTAACGCGCTGGAGTCCCTGAAAAAATGCGGACTGAACATGACCAAGATCGAGTCCCGGCCCAGCAAGCTGAAGGCGTGGGAGTATTTCTTCTTCGTGGATGTCGAGGGACACGCGGAGGAAACGCGGGTGCGCAAGGCGCTGGCCGAGCTGGCCCGGCACTGCACGCTCCTGACCGTTCTGGGCGCCTATCCGAAAGCCCCGGAAGGGCGGGGGGAAGCGTAGGTGTTGGGTGGTAGGTGGCAGGTGAGCGAATGAAGAATTCGAGGTGAGTATGAAGAAGTTGATTCAGCGCCAGTTGCGGGAGGCAGCTTCCTTGCATGAACTTGTCGTCACGGACGCGGCCCTGGCAAAAACCGTGGTTGCGGTTTCGCGGAAGCTCGTCGAGGTGTATCGGAAGAACGGCAAGGTCCTGATTGCCGGGAACGGCGGGAGCGCCGCCGATGCCCAACATTGGGCGGGCGAGCTGGTGGCGCGGTTCTATTTCGACCGGCCGGCTCTTTCGGCCATCGCGTTGTCCACGAACACCTCGATCCTCACCGCCATCGGCAACGATTCGGGATATGAGATGGTTTTTGCCCGGCAAGTGGAGGCCTATGGGCGGGCCGGGGATCTCTTCATGGGGATATCCACGTCCGGCAATGCCGGGAATGTCATCAAGGCCCTGGAAACGGCCCGGGCCGGCGGCCTGTTCACGGTGGGCTTTACGGGGAAGACGGGAGGACGCATGGCCGTCTTGTGCGATATCTGCATCAAGGCGCCGGCGGAGGATACGCCCAGGATCCAGGAGATTCATGCGCTGCTCGGTCATGTGATCTGCGCCGCCGTCGAGTCAACACTGTTCGCGAAGGCGTGAGGCGCGGAGCCGCAATCCAACACAAACAGAGGGTTCAGGGTTCGGGTAAGAGGGCAAGACTCTGCCTCTGAACAAGGTTATGAGACACAAAATAGGGTATGCTTCAACGGTTCACGCCGGAGCCTGATCGCCGCGATTGCTGAAGTAGGTCGGGCATTC
>JACQHI010000334.1 GCA_016199105.1 Lentisphaerota bacterium
CGGCCACAGCACATAGAGAAAAACCGTGAACGCGGCGTAAAGCAGCAGCGGATAGTCGGCGGCGCGCCGCCGCATCGCGCCCAAGACCGCCAGGGGAATGCTGGCTCCAAAAACGATCCGGCGGGCGCCCTCCGGCAGCGGCTGGAAGAACTCCGCCGGAAGTTCGAGGTAATAGTGAAGGTTCCCCAAGACCATCCGGGGAGACAGGTTCTGGAAAAATGCGAAGTGCGACGACTCGCCTTCGGGAAAAACGAGCTGCCATGGCGCCATCGCCGCCGCAAACGAAACATAGGGCAGGGCGCTCGCCCAGCATCCGCCGGCCGCCTCGGCAACGTCGCGCGCCGGGTCCGCGACCGGCGTCCGGCGCCGCTTGACGGTCTCCAGCAGTTGCGCGACGCCCAGCGCCCCCAGAAGCAGCCAGCCGTTGCTGCGGACGAAGCAGGCCAGAGCGATGACCATGCCCAGCAAGAGCGGATCGGCGAGACGCGATACCGTTATGCGGCGGCCCACAACGAACCGGCGGATGAACAACGCCGCCAGCGTGGAAAGAAAAAGGAAAGGCAGGTCCGAGAGGATCTGGTTGGCGCATTGCAGCAGGAACGGATTGAACGCGAACAGGCCGACCAGCGCCACACGCCAGCCGGTTCCATGCGCGCCCCGGAAGCCGAAGGCAAGGACGGCCAGGAAGAGCAGAAAGCAGACCGCCCCCACGCTTTTGAGGGCCAGCATGTTCATGCCGGCCAGCGCATAACACGGCGAAAGAAGAACGGGAAAACCCCACGGATAGGCCAACGGGCCCAGCGGCATGTCCGAGCGCTCGATGGTCGGGCGGTTCGCGGCGATGAATCCGGCCGGATCCCCCGCGGCCACGCTCCGCGCCTGCATGATGTAGGCCGCGAAATCGTCCCCCCAGTCATGACCGGTCGTGAGCCCGCACCCAAGAAGCAGTCCGGCCACCGCCAGGAGAACGATCGGAATAAGGCTATCCGTCGCTCTTTTCATCGGAAATCCGGTCAACCGACCGGGTCCACAGGGGCCCATCATGACCGTAGATTTGAGAACAGATGTTGCACGGCTTGAAGTCGGCGCACGATTTCCGTTGCATCGCAACACGCGCCCTGGCGAACACGGGGCTGTTGTAGAGCTCAAGCAATCCGTTTTCGCGCACGTTCCCCAAACTCACGCTATGATTGTAATCCCAGCAGCACAAGCCGACATCGCCGTTCCAATATATCAGCATGACACGAAACGGCATCGTGCAGCGGGCCAACTGTTGCGCGCCGATTTCACCGCCCCGCAGCGCGGTTCCCTGCACCAGAAAATTATGCATCGGTTTGAACACGATCGCATCCGCTTTTCCCGTCCACAGTCGCCGGTAAAGCTCCATTTCGTGCCGGTTTTCCCGCCCGACAACCATTTGAAGAATGACGCGCAGGGAAACGCCCGCCGCCCGTTTCCTTTCCAGAAATGCCTCGACATTGGATCGGACGCTTTCATAACGGAGTCCCTGCCGGATCGTCTCGTACGTCTCGGGCGATGCGCCGTCCACGCTGCACACGATGGACGTCAGACCGGAACGCAGTATCTTTTCGGCCTTGTCCGCGTCGAGCAATGCGGCATTGGTATTGAAGTGGATGCGGCTGCGCGGCAATTTGCCGCGCGCGTAGGCGATCCGCTCGAACAACCGGGGATCGAGAAGCGGTTCTCCGTCCTTGTGCAGAAAGAGGTTCAGGCCCCTTCCTTCGAAACCGGCGCACTCGTCCACGATCTTCGTGAACACCGCCCAGTCCATGTGTCCTCTTTTTCGATCCATCTTGTCATGAGGACACATCATGCAGTGCGCATTGCAGTGGTTGGTGGTCTCGATGTAGAGAGATTTGGGAATGAAGCGCCCCGTCCAGCGGCCGTGCTGGAGAGGGTTGATCGCATAGTTACACCAGGGGATGCTGCCAAAGTAGATGGCCGATCGTATCCTTCCCAGCAATTGATGGAGGTTCCATTCCATGATTTCAACACCGCCCGCGCGGTCCGCCGAACGCCGTTCAGCCGGCGGCCGCCTGAATGACTTCAAGCCACTGGCGGGCAACGGCCTTCTTGTCGTAAATGTCCTCGGCCTGCTTGCGCCCATAGGCGCCCAGTCGCGCGCGCAGGTCCGGCGCAGAACCCAGCCGCCGAATGGCGTCCGCCAGGGCCTGTCCATCGTTCTGCGGAATGAGCAACCCGTTCTTTTCGTGCTCCACGATCTGCCGGGGACCGACGCAGTCGGAGGCTATCACCGGCACCCCGCAGGCCATGGCCTCGATCAACACCATGCCGAAGCGTTCCTCTTCCCGCCCCATCCTGACGGAAGGCAGGATCAGCATATCCGCATCCCGATAGACGCCGGCCAGTGTCTCGCGGTTCCTGATGATGCCCAGATATCGCACGGGGTGTTTTTCCTTTTCCAGGTTCCGGATCTCCGCCTCGAGAGGGCCTTGACCCAGGAACAGAAAATGGAAATGCGTCCAATCGTTCTTCCGGATCATCTCGACGATCAGGTCAACCCCCTTGATCCGGTTCAGGTGGCCCGCAAAAAGCACGTTCACCGCGTCGCCGGCGCGCGGAGACTCCGCCGGATGAAAAATCTCCGTGTCCACATTGTGGGGGATATAAAACGCCCGCGCGCCGTAACGCGCCAGGCCCTTCGCGCCCTCCCGGGTGAAACTCACGCAGGGGAGACCGGCCAGAAATTTTCTCCAGATCGCCCGGCGAAACGGCACCCAGGTGCGGTCCGAGAAGTTTTCCTCGTCCCACGCCCACGACGTGTGGTACACGCAACGCTGCCGCCGCTTCAACAGCGGGAGCAGCAGCGTCAATAGCCGGAAGGGTTCTGTCCCTATCAGCAATACCCGTTTCCGTGTCACCAGGAGGCTCAGGAACCCGGCGATGTTCCTGAGCACGCGCGACAAGGGACTTTTCTCCAGGCCCGCCAGGATCATCCGGGTCTGTCCCAGCACCAGGAATTCCAGATACCGGACTCTGATCCATCCCTGTTCCTCCAGATGTTTGAGGGGATCGACGATCGGGCGGTCCTCCGCCTTGATCGGCGCAAGGAAGTACACGGGAATGGCCTTCATGTGTTGACCGGGAAGGATGGCGGCGGGAGAAAACCGTGTCTGGCCCGCCTGGCAAGCCCGATCAACGCGGGATAGATCCGCTTGAGACGACGATGGTTCAGCACATGCACAACTCGCGGGCTGGCAAGAAACCTCCGCACCGGAGCGGGCACGGACCGCCGGTGCTTGTAACAATAGTAAACGAGGGTCAGGTAGTTCGGAGAATGGACGTTGTACGAGGCGCGGTACACCTGCTCCTCGTCGTTCGTGATGCCGCCCTTGGCCTTCTCGCGCTCATACAACTCCGTGCCCGGCCACAAAACCATCGCAAAGACGTGCAAGGTGTAGGGCTCCGGCAATCGCTCGAGCAAGCGGAAGCTGTCGATGGCATCTTCTTCCGATTCGTTAAAGTAATCCACGATCATGTCATACCACGGAGGCATCAACTGGCTGCCCAGGCGGTTGAGAATGGCCGCCGCTTCAAGAATCTTGTCGTCGGAGATCGTCCGCCGGTAAAGTTGTTGCAGCCGCCGGCTGCCGGTCTGGATGCCCATGCCGATCTTGCCGAGACCCGCGTCACAGAGCAGCCTGACTTTTTCTTCCGTGACATCCGAAGGATGCGCGTAGCAGGCAAAGGGAAGGGCGACCCGCTTGGAGTACAAGTCCCGAAATTGTTCCAGCTCTTCCCGCGGCCGTCCGACAAAGGTGTCGTCGTGAAAGCGGATGCCCGTGATGAAAGGAAACTCTTTTTTCGCCCATTCCAGTTCCTCGATCACCCGGTCAATCGACCGCAACCGAACCTTGTATTGCCCGCGGTAAATCGCCCGGAAGTAACTCGTACTGCAGAAGGCGCAGTTGTAGGGGCACCCCCGGGACGAGACAATCCCGTACGTGGCATGCCCGGGCAGGTCGTACAATTCCCGTTCCATGTATTTTCGGACAAGCTCGCGGGTCAGCGGTTTCAGGTCGCCTTGATCCAGGATATGGGTGTTTTCACACGCATAGTCCGGGCTGGGCAGCGAATCCAGATCTTTCGTCAGGTTCCGCGGGGCAGTGGCGACAAGCCGGCCATCGCGCTTGAACCAGATGCCGGCGACCTCAGGGAACGATTCGCCCCGTTCCATTTTATCGACCAGTTCGATCAGCGAGTATTCGCCTTCGCCGACGCAAACCATGTCGGCATACGCGAGACATTCTTCGGGACGAATCGTGGGGTGGACCCCGCCCCAAAGGATCGGTATCGAAAGGTGTTTTCGCAATTCCAGGGTCAGATAGCGGGCGCGAAACACTTGTTCCGTCATCAGCGAAATGCCGATCAGCCCGCTGTCCCCCGCCAACTGCGCCACCTCGCGTATCATCCTGTCCCTGTAGGCGGCATCCAGGAAATCGAAGGTTCCCTCCCCGAAGTTGGTCGGGCACCAGAGAAAGATCAATTGGGTCTGGTGTCCGGCTTTCTTGAGGCAGGCGGACAGCACTCTGACGCCGACACTTTGGATGTCGGCGTAGAGGGAAATCAAGGTGACTTTCATGAGTGCGCTTCGATCAGTTCCGTGGCATCCAAGTGATCCCAGAAAGGAATGTCGCGGCCGAATTTCCGCTGCCAGGCGAAATTCAGGGGACGGTAGAAGTACCGCGAGCGATTCCCCCCGCGGAAGAGCGATTCGTAATACCGAAAGACCTTGTCCTGCGTGTAGAACTCCGTCACCGCCCGTTCCCTCAGCGCTTCCAGGTCACGGGAAGAGAGTTCGTCCGTCTCCACGATGGGCTCGCCCCAGCGCCGGAACACGGACCATTCCCGCGCATATTCCGGCTTCACAAATCTGAGCCCTTCCTGGCGGCAGGCCATGTCGTAAACGATGGTCCCCGGGTACGGCGTCATCACGGTGAAGTTCGCGTGCAGCAGATCCAGTTCCTGGGAGAAGGCGATGGTGGCTTCCGCCGTCGCCCGCGTCTCGTATGGAAACCCGATAATGAAACTGGCGCGGGGCTCCATCCCGGCGGCGCGGATCAGGGTGCAGGCGGTCCGGCAGTGGGGTTTGGTCACGCCTTTATTGCAGCGCTCCAGCATCGCCTCGGAGCCGGACTCGATCCCGATCGACACACGGACAAAATTCGTCGCCCGAAGCGCCGCCAGCAACTCCTCGTCCAGCAGGTTCGCCCGCGCCTGGCACTGAAAGTGGGCGTCGGAAAGGTTCAAGCGGCGCAGGTGTTCGAGAATCGAAAGAACCCGCGCCCGTTTCATCACAAATACATCGTCGTACACAAAGAAGTAGCGGACTCCTTTTTCACGGTACAGATATTCGATTTCGGCCACGAACTCCCCGGCGTCCCGATACCGCACCCCGGGAGTCCGGGCGCAGAAACTGCAGGAAAAGGGACAGCCCCGCGAGGACATGACGGAAGCCGTATTCATCCGCCCGCGGGTCAGATCCGTAAACGGATAGTCACGGTAATCCAGCAGGTCGTGCGCGGGCATGGGCTGTTTCGACAAATCGAACGGCCCCTGGGGTCTTACGATTTTGGCGAGCGGCATCGTGTCGCCGGCAGCGCGCGAAGTTCCGGCGCCCCCCCGTCCTTTTGCCTGAGCCATGATGCGCGCCAGCGGCTCCTCGCCATCGCCGGCCACGACATAGTCCACGCAACTGTGCCTCGCGACATCCTCGGGCAGCACGGTGGCATGCACTCCGCCCAGTATGGTCACGATGGAAGCGTCGCCCTCCTTCACGAACCGGCAGGCCTCAAGCGTCTGTTCGATGTCCGGCGTTGTCGACGTGAAACCGACAAAATCGGGCCGCCAGTCGAGAATCCGTTTTGCAAGGGCTTCTTCGGTCAGGAGATCCGGTTCGCCGTCGAAGATGGCCGCCTCGGCGCCTTGTTCCCTGGCAGTCCCGGCCAGGTTGAGGAGCTGGTAGGGCGTCAGTATGTCCCTCTGCTTATAGGTCTTTCCGCCGTCATAGACCTTGTAGAGTTGCGAATAGTTGACTCGCGCCAGCGCCAGTTTGGGTCGTGTCATGGGGACCTGGATTTCCTTACAAATCGTTTGATTATCGGACGCAGACGTGTATCCAGCCACCGGAAGAGCCATGCAACGATCGTGTCGAACCGCCGGTGGGCGCGGTCATAATAGAACAGCCGGCTCAATGCCTCGTGTTGCTCCGGGAGCAGCTCGGCGTCCTTGGCGAGACTGCCTTCGGCCACCGCCCGGCGGTAAATTTCCGTGTCCGGCTCGATGCGGATCCACCCGAGACCCATCACCCGGGCCTTGCCTTTTGTCACCAGGGGAATCCAAACAACTTGCGTCAGGGTCTTGAAAATCTCGCGAAACGACATTCCCGGCAGGATGAAGAAATTGTAGCCCGCCCGTATTCCATGGCTTTCCCGGATGACTCGATAACTGCGTTTGAGGTCGGACTCCGTGATGCCTTTTCCCAGCCGGGACAGACCCCGGTCTGTCGCCGCGTCCGGTGAAAATCCGAAATGTTTGCAGCCGGCTCTTCGGGCAAGCTCCACAAGCTCCCGGGTCGTATTCTTCACTTCGAACCATGCGCTCCATTCGACGTCGAGGTTGCGGCGGATCAGCTCGCGGCAAACGGCTTCGGCATGCGGCCTGGGCACATTGAAGATATTGTCAACGAAGCAAAATCGTCTCACGCCAAGGCCGAGGAGGCCCTGAACCTCGTCCGCCACCTGTTCGGGCGCCCGCATCCTGAGTTGATTCCCGCTGAGATGCGGATAATTGCAATACGCACAGGCCAGGCAACAGCCGCGTTTGCTTTGAATCCCGATATTGCCGCCATCGGACCGCATGTAGGCGGTTATATCGATCACCTCGCGGTCCCGTCTCGGGATGGGCAGTCGGGCAAAGTCAGGCAGGGCTCTTGCGCCGGAAAATGCCACGGAACCGTTATGGCGGAAATAGACGCCTTTCACCGTCCCGGGCGAATCCAGACGATCGAGCAATTCCGGCAGCGAGTCTTCCGCTTCCAGGAAGACGCCCAAGTCGAATTCCGGAATTCGTTCCATGATCTTCCGGGGAAAGATCGAGAAACCCGATCCCCCGGCGATCAAAAGGGCACCCGGCCTCGTTCGCTTGATCAGCCGGGCCGTGGGTTGCACCTCATTGAAATAATAGAAAATGTCGCCGCGCTGGGTCGTGTCGATGTTGCGGATCGACAGGCCAACCACGTCGGGTTCCTGTTCGAGCAAGGTCCGGGACAGAACCTCATCCGCCTCCCGTCGGGTCCAGAGATTGAGATCCAGTATCTTGACGGTGTGCCGCGTCAACACCGTCGCGAGATAACAGAGGCCCAGGGGAAACACCGGCGGGCCGGACTCGCTTCGCCCCAAGTGGGATTGGACAAGGAGGACTTTCAAAGCATTACGGGGGACAAGACGTTGCTCGAAACGGTATAGCCATTCAAAAACGCCGGGAAACCACAGGAAATTTAAGATTTGAACAGAAGATCGCCAAGAGGGAAGCCAAGATACTGTTTAACCGATCCGAAAAAACATTTTTTGCAACCGCGACTTAACGCAAATTGACGCTAATTAGACCCTGTTCGAAAAGGTATGCAGTATGCAAAAGTCTGCAACCACGCCATGGAGGGCGAGGCTGTGCCGAGCCGCGAACAGGAAACGGGCATGCATTGAGGAAGGATCAAACGAAGTCCCAACCTTCCACGCATCATGCGTCTCGACTTATGCCCGGCTCACCACAGGTTCGCCCTCCAAAAACCTTTTCGAATAGGGTCTAACTATTTTGTCTTTCCTTTCTCGCCGTCGGCGCGGTCCGTCGGGTCGTAACTGTGGTAATAACGGTAGGCGCGGTAGTCGAAGCCCGTGGGATTGAACTTGTTGAGAACAACGCCCAGGAGCTTCATTCCCTCCCGGTTGAAATGTTCGCATTCGATGGCCAGAGCCCGGCGTGTCTCTCTCCCGGATTCGAGGACCGAGATGGTCGCATCCGCGATGCCCGCCAGCACCAGGGCATCCTCACACGCGAGAACCGGCGGCGAATCCAAGATGACGGTGTCGTGGCGAGCGCACAGCGTCTGCAGGAGTTGTTTTAATTTGTCCGATTCAATCAGATGGCCGGGGTCCGGCGGGACCGGGCCACTGGGAAGCACACTCAGCCCGTCGATGCCGGTGCTCTGAATGGCCGCGGCAAGATCCAAATTCTCCGTCAACACATCCGTGAGGCCCTTCTCATTCGAAAGACCGAACTTCTTGTGCAGAGAGGGTTTGCGAAGGTCGGTGTCCATGAGGAGAACCTTCCTGCCTTCCCGCACAATGGAAATAGCCAGGTTGGCCGCGGTGGTGGTTTTCCCCTCGCCGGCCATCGGACTGGTGACCACCAGGCTGCGCACGGGCTTGTCCACGCCCGCCAGCCTGACGCTTCTTCTGACCATGCGATAGGCTTCACAAACAGGATTGCTGGGATCAAGATCGTGTATCAGGGAGACCGGTTGGTGGCGGAATTTCGGTATGGTTCCAATCAGGGACAGTCCCGCCTGCTGGACTTCCTCGGGCGTCCGGATGGTGTCGTCGAGATAATTCACAAGAAAGCCCAGCGAGAGACCGAAGACAACCCCGAGGAACATTCCCAGGAATCGGATGAGGCCCCGCCTGGGCCCCTTCGGGTCGTCGATGCGCGGAAGATTCGCCGGCTCGATCAATTTGATGTCGGACAGCGTCATGACTTCGGCTATTCCGACCTGGTTCAGGTGGTCAAGAAGCGATTCGTACAGATCGCGGGTGGAGCTGTATCGAAGCTGCAACTGCGAATCCATAATGGCCTTCCGCGGAAACTGCGTCAGTTGTTCGGCCAACAGACGGCTCGTTTCTTCGTCCAGGTTCTTGAGCTGCGCTTCCTGCCCGACGACAAAGGTCTGGAGCTCGGTTTCCAGTTGGCGCCGCAGATTTTCTATCTTTCCATTCAGCGCGATCGCGTCCGGGTGGTCGGATCTTTTTTCCACCAGCACGCCGGCCAATTGAACCTCCGCCTCGCCCAGATTCTTCTTGAGCAGCTCGATCTGGCGATTCTCCGAGATCGCAAGCGTCGAAACGCCCAGTTCCGCCCGATTCGTCAACGGCGCCCGTGTTGCCGTTAATTGGGCCTTGGATTGGGCCAGAGAGACAACCGCGTTTTCTTTCATCATCAGCAGGTCGGACATCCTTTCGATGGCCCGTTGGGTTTCCAAAGTCAGATCCACGACGTTTTCGGCGATCTTGAAATCCTTGATCTCCGTGAGAATTTGCAAAAATTCTTTTTTCACCGTGTCGATGTTGCCGGCGACAAATTCCTTCGCCAGGCGAAATTCCTCCTTTTTTTCCTGGCGGTTTTGCTCGATATAGATCTCGGCCAGCGTATTGGCCATCATCGCCGCTTCGTCGGGATCGCGCGACCGGGCCTTGATGCGAAGCACTTCGGTGTTAACCACCCGTTCCACCTTGAAAGAAGTGCGACCGGACAGCAGCGCAAGCTGTGCCAGCCGGGCGGGAGTCCAGAAATTGCCCTCGCCATCCCGAAGCTGGAGTTTCCGCGCGACAGCCTCCAGAATGGGCGCCGTCATGGCCATCGCCGCGCGGTTTGGAATATCCTCTTCCGTGCGGGCTCTCGCGCCGGCGTTATTGAGCCCTATATTCGACAGCAATGACTCTTCGGCTCCGCCGCTTCGAACGGTGAACTTCGCCGTGGCTTCGTAGAAATCCGGGAGGAAGACCGACCCGACCCAGGCCGTGCCGGCCACAAGGAAAAAAGCCGACAGAACAAACCACTTCCGTCGGTTGATGATCTCCAAAAACCGTTTGAGTTCCATTTAAGTACCCGAGCCGATCTTCTTGAGCGCCTGCAAGGCATTGAAGCGGACAAACTTGTCCGGCGATGCCAGAAGCCCGGACAGAAAGGATACGGCATTGGTGTGCCCGATGTTGCCCAACGCCCATATCGTGGCCAGTTGCGCGTCCGGATCGTTCAGCAGCTTCGCCAACGGCTGGATGGCTGTCGGGTCGCGTATTTTTCCCAGCGCTTCCGCCGCCGACAGCTTGATCTGGGGGTCGGGGTCGGCAAGCACGGGCACGATGGGCGCCACGGATTCCGGATCGCCGATATCCCCGAGCGCTTTCAGCGTCAGCAGACGGGTATCGCGGGCGTAATCGCCGGAGAGAAACTTTTTCAACGCCGGCGCCGCCTGTCGCCGACCGAGGGTCCCGAGCTCGGCAATGGCGCGATTTTGGATCGCCGGATTTGCGTTGTTCAATCGATCGATCCGCTGTCGGGCCTGTCGGCCCTGCCCGACCTGGATCATGAGCGCAACCAGGCAAACGATGCAGACCACGATGACAAGCTTTTTCGCCATGTCCACGCCTCGCCGGGTCATTGCGTCACCACAATGTCTTTCGCCGAACTCGATCCCCCAAGCACGTCCAGGGCGTCACGCCCCACGACGATGCTGGACTCAAGACCGAGGATCGGATAGACCATGTTCCCCATTCGCGTCAAAAATCGCTCCACATTGCCCACCACGGAGGGAGGCACGAACACCACATCCCGCTCTTTCAGAAAGACCCGTTCCGTCTTCTTGCCCATCTTCAAACTGCCCTTCAGGTTCACTCCCGATACAACGTTCGAGCCCCCATCCTGCCGGATCAGCAGAACCTTTTTCCTGTTGGCGCCGGGCAGGAAACCGCCGGCGCTTGCAACGGCCTCCAGAACCGACATTCTCGGATTGAGCGAGAATACGCCAGGGGAGCTGACTTCCCCCATCACGAACACTTTTCGGTTCTGAAGGTCGCCGACGTTGATCGTCACTTGCGGATTGACCAGATATTTGTCCGCAAGCCGCCGCGCGATCTCTTGCGCAAGCGCCGAGGGCGTAAGGTCGGCCGCGCGAACCTCCCCCACAAGCGGAAGATTCGCGTTCCCCTCCGGGTCGATCCGGAGCGTTCGGCCCAAATCGTCATTCCGCCAAACAGCGACGGTAATCTCATCTCCAGCCCCCAGCACAAAATTTTCCCGCCCTTGAAGCGCGGCCGATTCTTCAGCCGTCGTGCTCGGGGGCTCGTTGGTGACAACGGCCTGAAGCGGAGCCGATTCTTCGGCTGTCGAGTTCGGGGAATCGTCGGTACGCACGTCCTGTGGCGCGGCCGATTCTTCAGCGCCGAATCTCCACCAGGCCCGGCCGCCGCCTGGCGTGCCAACGTCTTGACGCTCGGCCGATTCTTCGGTCGTAGAGTTTGGAGAATCGGTGTCGTGAACGTCCGGCGAGGTTCTAAAGACGGCGCAGGAAGAAAGCAGCATGAGCGATACTAAAACGATAGAGCCGAAACAGCGTTTCTTCGTGTTTTTATTCAAACTAAACCCCCGATCTTCCTTGGAAACAAAACGGGAAAAAATAATCCTTATAGGGGCCGCGTTCAAGCCATTATTTTCTCGATATAACAGGCCTGTTGGACAAACTCCGACCCCGTCGTTTATGCACTATCCAGGCAAAGCCTGTAGGCATAAACGCTTCGCTATGTGATCGTTGCCGTTGTAAGCCACGATATGATTCTGACGCAAAACCTTGCCGACCGTAGCCTTTGTTAGCCCAGCCATGCATAAAAACTACTAGGATGGAAAATTAGGTTCTATTATGTTTTGCGTCAAGGATAAAACCATGAGAATCTTGGATTGCAACCTGTTGGAGATAAATAAATTAGAGCTAAAAGCACGACGATAGGCCATCCAAGGGCCCCGATGCCGCGTCGCGGAATTTTGATCGGTTTGATGTTGATGGGAACCGGCGGAGAAGATGGTTAGTGTTGCCGATATAATAACGACCCGAGGAAAGACTCTGCAATATGTAAACAAAATACATATTGAAGAAAAGTCGGGGCGGAGGGATTTGAACCCTCGACTTCTTGGTCCCGAACCAAGCGCGCTACCAGGCTGCGCTACACCCCGATGAAGCAAAAGAGGGGGGAGAATAGCACAGTCGTTCCCGATGTCCAATAGAAACGTGGTTCATAGAAACGCGCGGTTTACTCGGTCCATTGCCGGCCGTGTCGCAGGATCAACGGGTCGGCGGCGGCGGGGCCGCGGCTGTGGATCGCATACGGTTCCGGACAAACGCCCTTGGCGTCAATCTCATGCAGGGCCGGCGTGAAGACATCCCACAAGGCCTCCAGTTCCAGAGCGCCCACAAACATCGTTTTGTCGCCCTCCAGCACTTCGAGCAGCAGGCATTCATAGGCGTCCGGGATGGTTTTGTCGCCGAACGCGGCGGCATACCGCAAATCCAGCATGCATTGGTCCAAGGCGAGTTTCAGCCCCGGTATTTTGTTGACGATCTTGAAGTAGATCGCTTCGTCCGGCTGAATGCGGATCACCAGCTCGTTCGGCACCCGGCTCTTTTCGTACTGCTTGAAAATATTGATGGGGGTGTCCTTGAAACGGATCCGGACTTCGCACACTTTCGTCTCGAGCGCCTTGCCCGCCCGCATGAAGAACGGAACGCCGTCCCAGCGCCAGTTGGGAACGCGCAGGACGGCGGCGGCATAGGTGGGCGTGCGCGAATGGGCGGGGATCCGCGGCTCTTCCCGATAGCCGGGGAGGCGGCCTTTCGGCGTGTCGGTTCCCGCATACTGGCCCAGCACCAGTTCGTCCGGTTTCACCGGCTCGACATTCCTCAGCAGCTCGATGGTCTTGCCGCGAATGGCCGTGGCATCCAGGCGGCTGGGCGGTTCCATGGCGACCAGGGCCATGATCTGCAACAAATGATTCTGCATGACGTCCCGGATGATGCCGTAGTCGTCATAATACCCGCCCCGATTGCCGATGCCGAGATCCTCCTTCCAGGTGATCTGCACGTGATCGATATACAGCCGGTTCCAGATCGGCTCGAAAATCAGATTGGCAAACCGCAGGACCAGCAGATTATGAATGAGCTCCTTGCCGAGATAATGATCGATCCGATAGGTTTGATCCTCGGTGAAGACGACCTCGAGGTCGCGCACCAGCCGGTCGGACGATTCCCGGTCCGATCCGAAAGGTTTTTCGACCACCACGCGCGTCCAATGGGCGGCCGAAGAGGGCCTGGCCAGCCCGACCTGGCCGATCGCCCGCGCCACATCCAGAAAGACCCCCGGCGGAACGGCCATGTAAAACAGACGCTGCGCCCCCTCGGGGCCTTCCAGCCAAAGCAGGGTTTGCGCCAGTTTTTGATAGGCGGGACCCATCTCGTAAGAGCCCTGAAAATAGGAACAGCGCGAGAGGAAGCCGCCACTGCCGGCGCCCGCGCCGTCGGGACAACGGCACGTCAGGTGTTGCATGAGCTTGTTTCGAAATTCTTCGTCCGTGTATGCGCTGCGCGCATAGC
>JACQHI010000346.1 GCA_016199105.1 Lentisphaerota bacterium
CAATAATGGGTGTCGGTTTCATCGGCGGCATCCTACACCAGCGCCGATCCGCTGGCAAAAGAAAAGGGGAGACGCGTTGGGTGACGAAAGGAGAAACTGTATTGGCAGACGGATCCCCGACAACGCGGGGCAAACGCCGAGTTTATCCCGCTTCGTGGGACCGTCCGCGGCGCGCCCCGCCAGGGCGGGGTAAACTGGGCCCTTGCCCCGCTCTGTCGCGGGGAGCGCGCCCTACCAGTTCAACAAACTCAATCGCGGCATTGGTGGGAAATGAGTCCGGAATCCAACGTTTTCAAATGTAGGGTGCGCCGTCCCTGGCGCAGGGGGCAAAAGATCGGCCAGTGACGGCCGACGCTACATCGGAAGAGGAGATGATCAGCTGGTGATCCTCCGTCGTCCGGGACTTTGGAGGACAAGCAGCCGACCATGCTTTCAGCGTGGCAAACGTTACATCCGGAAAAGAGAAGATCGGCCAGAGACGGCCGACTCTACATCAAATGGTCTCATTCAGGCATGAACCGTTTTGAACAATGCGCCGCAACGTCAATCGGGGCGGTCCAGAGCAGGGGGAAGATCTTCCAGGCAATCCAGGAAGGTCGAGATGCCGCGCCGGCCTTCGGGATCACCGGCGCCGGCGAAGAGGGCGCTGAAGGTCATGGCGTCCGTCAACCGGATGCATTTGATCACGAGGCGCTGGGCCTCGCCGGTCAACCGGACAGTCAGCGTCTCGTCGTATTGCTGGGCCCAGGCGCGCATGTCGCGCTGACAGCCGATTTCCTGCGCGTCCAACCAGGCCCGGTACGGGCCGGTGCGGCCGATCAGAAGCGAGACCTCTCCTGTCAGGCCGGTCGAACGGAACGTGCGCACGAAGTAGTAGCAGGCTTGCCCCTTGAAGCCGCCCAGGTCCGTTTCCGTGATCCGGTCCTCGCCGAGTTCGAGACTGAAGGGGAGTTCCCCGGCAAAATCTTCGCGTAGCAGGCGCTGTTCGTCGAGGTAGGCGCGGTCGAGGGAGACGTACTGGTTGTAGGAGTCGCCGCTTAAGCCCGCGCTGCCGGGATGGCATATCTTTTCCGGATTATGATAGGGGCACACGGGAAACCGGTCCTTGTCCCACATGTCCCAGTAGGGGCCATACACAAGCCACTGTCGCGCTCCGCCCAGGCCGAACACGCGCCGCTGTTTCTCTTCGTCGCGTTCGAGCCAGCGGACCTCGAACAGATTCTTGTCGGGCAGCCAGGCGCCCGGCTGTTTCCGGCGCACGAGCAGGTTAACCTGGAGTCGCGATTTGTCCGAAAGCGCCAGGGGCGCTTCGGTCATATCGCTCTGAAGATGAGCCGGAAGGGTCAGACGCAGGACACTTTCGGTGGAAACGCCGGCGGTGTTCTCGACCGTCAGCATGACCTGGGTGGGCTCGCTGTTCCGGAGCGTGGGGCCGCGCGGATAGGCGATGCCCAGGACAATGCCCGGCGGCGGGGGCGGTCGCACCGCGATTGTCGGCGCATCGGCAAAGGTCACCGCGGGATTCCGAGCGGCCGCCATTTCGACGCCGATGTGACAGGTATCGTTGGCCAGTTGCGCGAAGGTGGCTTTTCGGTGTTTGACCGCGATCCCGCATTGGAGGGTGGGGCCGAGCTTTTCGAGCCAGTCAGCCGGCAATCCGCGCGTGCCCTTCAGGGCGCCGAGCAGGGCGCCGGCCGTGGCGGCCGTGCAGTCCGTGTCCCACCCGCTCGAAAGACAGAGTTCGATGGTGGTTTTGAAATCCATCCGACCCAGGAACAGCGACATGAGCACGATGGCGTGGTTCGTGATGGCCTTGGAGGCGTCCCGGTCGCCGTATTTGCGGATCACCATCCGCCAGGCCTGAAAGGGGTCCGGATACTGCCGGCAGATCCGCCGCACTTCCGGTATGGCCGACGCGACCGGACTGCCTACCGGCAGAATGGCCATGCCCGCCGCGAGCGCATGGTCCAGGTTGTCCAACATCAAGGCCTGCGCGATGGCCGCGGAGAGGAACTGCTCAATTTCGACGGCCGCGCCGCCGTGGTCAAGCCGGCCATCCGTCTTCGCCAGTTGCGCGGCGAGTTCGGGATTTCCCGGCGCGATCAATCCCCATATTTCGGCGCGGATGGGGCAGCCCTCCGATTCCCGGAAAAAGGAATTGTTCCACGTTCCCGAGAGGGGCGGGGGAATGCCGCGCTGGATGTTATGCAGGAAGATGCCGTATTCGCAGAAATTATAGGCGCAGCGGTCCTGCCAGAATTCCGCCAGATCCCGGGAAGTCAGATACAGCCCGCGCTCCTGGAGCGCTTCCAGCCAGACGAGCTGGATGTCGAGATCGTCGTTGGCCGGGAGAACGTCCGGCCAGAGGCGGTCCGCCGGGAGGCGGTGGAACTGCTTCTGGTTCTCGAGGGCGGCGCCGGTGACGCCGCCCATGGATTTTCCAAGCCAGGCGGCCAGGACCTTGTCCCGGTAATTGGCATAGCTGAATGGGATGTTACTCATGGAGAAAAGGCGGAACAATAGGGGGCGAAGCGTTCGGAGTTCAAGTCCCGAATTGTCGCCAAAAAAATGAGCTTGGAGTGCCGGCGCTTTCCTCCTACGATCAGGGGATTCAAGTATGGCCGCGATATTCCAGATGACAGGCAGGAATGCCTGTCTTACTGGGATCAGTCAGCCATTCCTGGCTGACCCATGCACCGAAGGACGCCATAATGCGAATTGCCGCCTACGATCAGGCTGGTCGTTTCCAACGATGAAGGGGCTATGGATCGGATGAGGAGAGTTTTATATCGGCTGATGATCGGCGGGGCGGCGGGCGCCTTTCTGCTTTCAACGGGCTTGGCAGCCGACACGCCTCAACTTTCTTTTTCACGGCCTGTGGACTTGCCGGGGGTCGGGTTGAGTTTCAAGCTCATGCCGGGCGCCCTGGAGGAACTGTTGCCGTCGCCGAACGTTTACACATTCACGGTGACGCCGCCGGGCGGGACCGCCTTCAAGACGAACTGGTATTCCGTGACCCAGCTCTGGCAGCACAGCCAGTTCACCGGCGCCTGGGGCGACATGAAAAGCAACCATGTCGTCCTGGCGGTGGTGCGCCAGCCGTATCCGCTGAATCTGAAGCAGGCCTTTGTATCCCGGGCGGATTTTCGGCGGGCGATGGTCGCTACGCCGCCGGTGGAGGCGTCGTCCATCTCGGGGGACGCGCTGGCCCGCTGGGCTCTGCCCTATACGGGGGCGGAGACAATGCGGGCGGAACGTCTGGTGAATCCCCCGTCCGGGTTGAGCGATGTGTTCCGCTTTGTCTGGTCCGGCCAAAAGAACCGGCTGGCTTACGCGTTCCGCCTGAACCGTCATGCGGCTGGCCAATATGAGGCGCCCACCAACTGGTTCTTCCTGCGGTTCGACGTGCATCCCGCGATGGCGCCCGAACGGGCGCGGATTGCCGTGGAGGATTATTTCCTTCCCCATGTGACGGTCGCGGGGGCTCTTCCGCAAGCGCCTGTCACCCCCCTTGCGGCGGACTCGGGCTCCCCGGAGTTGGCGGACAGCCGCCGGCACGTGGCCGACAGCATCCGCAACATGAAGGATTGGTGGTTCGCCGAGACCCGCCATTACATTCTGCTTTCCAACCTCAAGAACAGGCGCAACGCCCTGGTGGATGTGCTGGAAAAGAACCTGGACCGGCACCGGGCCGTCTGCGAGCGCCTGGTGCCGTCGCGGAAACCGATCACCGCCGTGAGCGTCATCCGCATTTTCGCCACCCGCGCCGAGTTTTTCGAATATGTCGGGCACGACGCCAATCCGTCCATGGTGGGTGTGTGGCGGTCGGACCGCCGGGAATTGGTGATCCGGCCGGCCGATGCGGCGGAGGACCGGACGACCCTGGACACGCTGATTCGCGTGGCCTACCACGAGGCGTTTCACCAGTATCTCTTTTATGCCTTCAATGAGGTGAACGCCTCGGTCTGGTTCAACGAGGGGCATGCGGAATTGCTCTTCGCGGCCGAGTTCGGGGCCGGGCGGGCGGCCAGCATGGAACACGCGGCGCATGTCCGGACGATCGAACCCATGATGCTGGAAAAGAATTTCAGCCTGCGCCCCCTGCTGGGCATGACGTCCCTCGCCTTTTACGACACGAATCAGGAGCTGATGAACCGCAATTACTCGCTGGCGTGGGCGCTGGTGTATTACCTGCGAAAGAGCGCGCTGGACCGGAAGGATTTTCCGTATGCCGGCCTGTTGAAGCAATACGAGGAGGCCCTCTGGAAGACGCGGAACGGGCCCATCGCCACGGAGACCGCCTTCAAGGACGTGGACTTCAAGGCGCTCGAAAAGGATTTCATGGCGTTCTGGCGCACGGAAGAGCGCCGCAATACGCGCGGCATCGAGCTCGGGGAGGGGGCCGGGTCGCCGTGACGGGGCGCGGGGTATGCGCATTATGGCCGCCAAGAGGTCCCAGTTGGACGTGAGTCCCGTTGGGGCAACGTCCCTCACGGGAACTGGGACCCACGTGGGGCCCGACTCCGATCGGGACCTTTTCGGGGATCCTCGGCGTTTCGGAGCAGCACCGGAGGACGACGAACATGGCGCACACGCTTTCACTCAAGGTCAAGGCCGAAAAAGTTTTTGCGCTGCTTAAGAAACGGCATTCGGATGCGCGGATCGAATTGGCTTTTCACAATCCGGTGGAGTTGCTGGTGGCCACGATCCTCTCGGCGCAGTGCACGGACAAGCGGGTGAACCAGGTCACGCCGGGCCTCTTCAAAAAATACAGGATGCCGCGGGATTATGTCGCCGCGCCGCGGGAGGAGCTGGAGCGGGCTATCCGGTCGCTCGGTTTTTTCCGGCAGAAAGCCAAAAGCATCCGCGCCGCGATGGCGCAAATCGTCGAGCGGCACGGCGGGGAGGTCCCGCGCGACATGGAGTCGCTGACGCGCCTGCCGGGCGTGGGCCGCAAGACCGCGAACGTCGTGCTCGGCGC
>JACQHI010000337.1 GCA_016199105.1 Lentisphaerota bacterium
ATGCGCGCAACACTCTTGTGGGGAGAGGGAAGAGATGATTGAGTTTCATCATGCTCCGTGTCTCTGTGCCTCCGTGGTGAATCCTATCTTACTTTAGTGTTTTCTTGTTTATTATCGCGGTTTCTCATGTATAAGGCACTATAACAGCATGGTTCACGGTTGAGAGGTTCACGGTTTTTACCAGAAATCCGATGCCCCTGTAACGGCGCCCTTTGAACCGTGCCCCTATAATCTTCCCGCACCCCCTCCTCCCCTACCACCTAAAACCCAACATCCGCCTTCGCCGGGCCTCCGGCGTGACATGCCTATAACCTTCCTCCCCCCTCCCCCTCCGCTTTGACGGGCGCCTTCAACAGGCGGATGCGGCGGCCGTCGATCGGGAGAAACAGCGTGAAGGTCGTTCCGCTTTTCGGCTGGCTGTGCACTTCCAGCTCGCCTCCATGGTCGCGGACAATCCGCTGCACGATCATCAGGCCCAGCCCGCTGCCGTGCGCCTTGGTCGTGCGATAGGTTTCGAACAAACGGCCCAGCTCCTCCGGCGAAATGCCCACGCCCGTATCCTTGAACGAAATGCCCACGTGGCGGTCGCTGGCGGACAACGAGATGGTCAGCAGGCCGCCGTCGGTCATGGCATGCAGGGCATTCTTGATCAGGTTGAAGAAGGCCTGCTTGATCTGGTTCCGGTCCACGCGAATCGAGGGAATGTTGTCGGCATCCTTCAGGTCCACCAGGATGTCGCGGCTGGCGATCTCGCCCTTCATGAATTGCAGGGTCTCCTTGACCAGCTCATCCAGCCGGCAGGGCTCCAGCACCGGCATGGTCGGACGGATCGCGCGAAGGAACTGCGAGATGGTCAGGTTCAGCCGCTCCACCTCGGTCTTCGCCACCCCCAGCAGTTCGGAAAAAGTTTTCCGGCTCTCTTTCTCCATCCCCTGGAGTTCCCGCTCCATCAATTGCAGGTGAATATGCAGGGAATTCAAGGGGTTCCCGATTTCATGGGCCACGCCGGCCGCCAGCAGCGTCAGCGCGTTGAGCTGTTCGGATTCCAGCAGGCGCAGTTCCTTTTCCCGATCCTGCGTGATGTTCCGGAAAATAACCACCGCCCCCCGTTCCAGACCGTCCCCCAGTTCGATGGGCATCACATAAAAATTCAGGAACTTGTGCTCCGGATACGTGATCTCCACTTCATGGCTGATCAATTTCGACCACTCGGCCGCGTCCAGATTCAAGATCCGCTTCCACTCGATATCCCGGAGAAATCGCGAAATCGGCTGCCGCAGCGCCGCTTCCTGCTCGAATCCCAGCAGACGGGCCGAAGCCGCATTGGCATAGCGAATCCCCCCCTGCCCATCCAGAATAATGACACCCTCCTGCAGCGCATTGAATACCGTCTCCAGCAGCCCTTTTTCCTTGATCAGCCTGAGTATCTGGCTTTGAAGGCTCTTCGGATCGAGCTTGTCCAGCCTTTCGATCAATTTGTCTAAAAAGCCTGATTTCATATAGATACAACAATGACGTGCGAAATTTTGTCCCTTATTGTAGCGGTTGAGCCTGACCTTTTCAAGGGATTATTGCCTTTACCGTCCCCGTTTGTTAGCTTATCGCCCATGCAAGCCATCGTCATCGACAAGCCCTACCGTTTCGTGCCGCCGCATCATGGTTCGCTCTGGCCGAACCTGATGCGGGCGTGCCTGCCGCGCTACCTGAAAAACTCCCACGGCATCGAGAGCCTGGAAAGCTTCGGCCTGGACCGGCTGAAGGCGTCTCTGGCGGCCGGCCATGGCATCATGCTCGCCCCCAATCACTGCCGGCCCTGCGACCCGATGGTGCTGGGCCTGATGACGTCCGCCATTCCCCAGCCCCTCTACATCATGGCCGCCCGGCACCTGTTCATGCAAGGGCGGCTTCTGCCCTGGCTGCTGCCGCGGCTCGGCGTGTTCAGCGTGTACCGGGAAGGCCTTGATCGCGAGGCGCTCAAGTGCGCCATCCAGATCCTGGTGGACGCGCGGCGGCCCCTCGTGATTTTTCCCGAAGGCGCCATCTCCCGCACCAACGACCGGCTGAACCACCTCCTGGACGGCACGGTGTTTATCGCGCGCAGCGCGGCCAAACAACGAAAGGACCTGAACCCGCCGGGTAAGGTGGTGATCCATCCCGTCGCCATCCGGTATTTCTTCCGCGGCGATATCGCCCGTGCGCTGACGCCCGTTCTGGAGGACATCGAAAAACGCCTCTCCTGGCAGCCGCAAAAGGACAAGCCGCTCGTGCACCGCATAGTCAAGGTGGGCGAAGCCCTCCTGACCCTCAAGGAACTGGAGTACGCCGAAAAGCCGCGGGGCGGAACTTTGGCCCAACGCGTTTCGGCCCTGATCGACCAGTTGCTCGCGCCGTTGGAGACCGAGTGGCTGAAAGGCAAACACGACGGCGATGTCACCGCGCGCGTCAAGGCCCTGCGCACCGCCATCCTTCCGGAGATGGTGGCCGGGGACACCACCGAGGAGGAGCGCGCGCGGCGTTGGAGGCAACTGGCCGAACTCTATCTGGCCCAGCAGCTCTTTTTCTACCCGGCCGACTATTTCAGCGCGCCGCCCACACCCGAGCAGTTGCTCGAAACCGTCGAACGGTTTGAAGAAGACCTGACGGACACCGTCCGCATTCACCGGCCCATCCACGCGGTTCTTGAAGTGGGCGAGTCCATCGAGGTCAGTCCCGTCCGCGAGCGAGGAATCGAAACGGACCCCGTGATGACCGGCATCCGACGCCAGCTCGAAGCCATGCTGGCCCGCCTGAAGGAAAAACGCCCACCGGAACATGAGTAATCACGAAACAGAACATAAAGAGCAACTGTTCGCGGGTGGCAAAACGATTTATGGCAGAATCATTGAGATTTTAGGTGACCGATGAGCTTCTTGCAAAACTCCAGACGGCTCGCCGGAGTCTCGCCCTCCATG
>JACQHI010000338.1 GCA_016199105.1 Lentisphaerota bacterium
CCGTTCTGCGTGACCATCGATTTCGACACCCTGACCGACGACACCGTGACCGTGCGCGACCGCGACTCGATGAAGCAGATCCGCCTTCCGGTGAAGGAACTGACGGAGCATTTCCGCCAGGCGATCGGCACGGCCGGCTGAACAACCGCTGTTAGCCGCAAAAAGGCGCAAGAAGCGCAAAAAAGAATGAGCCCTGAAGGATCAACAAACGCGTTTTTACCCAGCCCAGCCGCTGCGGCGGATTACGTTTCTTTACGGCTCTTTTCTTCTGTTCCCCTTGCGACCCTTGCACTTCTTTGCGGCTATTCACTTTGTATCTGATTAATAAATCAAAAGGAGAGAGTCCCCCATGCTCAAGATCGCCATCATCGGACTGGATACCAGCCATAGTATCGCCTTTCCCCGTCTCATGCAGGCGCCCGATTGCCCGGAAGCCGAACGCGTCCCGGACCTGAAAGCCGTCACCTGCCTGCGCTTCGAAACGCCGTTCCAGAACAAGGAAGGCCTCGACAAACGCCAGGCGGAACTGGAAACGTGGGGCGTCAAGGTCACCGAGAACTTCGACGAAGCCATTTCGGATTGCGACGCCATCATGATGGAAATCAACGATGGCGCCTATCATCTGGAATATTTCAAGAAGGTCGCCGCTCTCGGCAAGCCGGTCTTTCTCGACAAGCCCCTGGCCGGCTCGCTGGCCGACGGCCGCGCCATCCTGAAACTCATGAAGAAGCACAACACCCGGGTGTGGAGCGGTTCCTCCCTGCCCTTCTGCGAGAATTTCGAAAAGACGGTCGCCTCCTTCTCCGAAATCCAGCGGGGCCATGCCTATGGCGCCCTCGGCAACGCGCCGGCCGGCGACTCGCTGATCTGGTACGGCGTGCACACGTTCGAAATGCTCCAGAGCATCATGGGCCCGAACCCGCTTTTCGTCCGCGCGGTCGAGACGAAATCGGCCATCACGACCGTCGTGGAATACGACAACGGCCGCGAAGGCATCGTGGAAACCATCCGGGGCTCCTGGTTCTATGGCGGCCGCATCCAGGGCATGGCCCAGGGTCAGCCCAAGATGGAGCCGTTCACCTGCGACGCCACCTTCGCCTACCGCGATATTCTCCGGGAAATCAAGGCGTTCTTCCTGGGCGGGCCGGCGCCGGTGGGTATGGAGACAACCTTCGAGGGCCTGGCCATGATGACCGCGGCCCGGAAATCCATCGAGACCGGCAAGCGCGTCGCCGTCCCGAAGTTGTCAAAGGGCTGACGGAGCTGGCACTGTCTGCCGACCCTTAATCTCCACCTTTAATCTCCGGCCTTAATCTCAACGCCAGGCAAGATGAAGGGAAGAGATTATGGGTCAATGACAATACTTCTGCTCAGCGCCACGGCAATTCACAACGTCCAACGCCCAACAGCCAACGCCCAACAACCAACGCAGAACGGAGCGAAAGGCTCAGGTTTATCTTACTTGGGAGTTGGACGTTGGCTGTTGGGCGTTGGATATCTTGGCGGGCCGCCATAATTACAATTGCTGTCACCGCCACGGCACAGGAGGCGGCGCCATCAGGGTCTTGGCCTTGACCAGTTGCGGGAACATGCCGAGATCCTCGTCGTCCGACGGCCGCAGCCACTGCCATTCGGTCTCCGCATAGCTCGTCGAGCCGTGCCCCGGCGGATTCATTTCCGGATGGGACTGGTAGTCGTTCCGGGGCCAGACCGCCCAGTACTTCGTGCCTTCCATGCAGGGCGCAACGAATGCGTCGAGGAACGCCTTCAGCTCCTGCGGCAACGAGGGATAGCCCGTGCCGCGCAGGCCGATGGTCGGGACTTCGCTTCGGTGCTCGTACAGTTCGCCGATGCCGAGCGGAACGCCGTCCTTCACAAACACGAGATCGAACGTCGGATCCACCACGCACCACTTCTGCCAGCGCTCCATCCAGACCTCGCTCATGAAATGCCCGCCCGTTCCGCCCAGGCCGTTGGTGCTGCAGACGTTCCGGGCCGGGATGCCGAGCGCCAGCGCCGCCG
>JACQHI010000352.1 GCA_016199105.1 Lentisphaerota bacterium
GGGGCCAGCAGGTGGACCAGACTTACGGCGGCCACGGAAATCCAGATCATGCGCGACAGCCGTTCCGTGTTGGGCGGCGGCGGAATCCATTTCCGGTTCCGGATGCGGTTCAGCTTGAACAGATGAAAAACCACAAGCGTCGCGCCGATCGTCATGGCCGGCAGGTAGGCCTGGACCAGGCGCGAAATGAAGCCCGCCTTGAACAGCAGCCGCGCGCCGACCGTTCCGCTTTCGCGGAGCGTGTGGTAGCGGAGGACCATGAACAGAAAATTGTCCGGCGTCAGGAGCAGGAAGGGGCCGAACACCAGGGCCGCCATGAACGCGGCGCCGAGCGCGAAAAACACGCAGGCGCTCCGGAACAGAGTGCGGCGATCCAAGGCCAGAAGGCAGAAGACCACCGGCAGAACGATGCCCGCCGAACTGCGCGTGGCGGTCGCCAGGACGAACGCCATCCCGGCGAGAAAAACGGCCGCCCGGCTGCGCAACTCCAGGGCTTCGCGAAGGAAGAGAAATCCAAAAACCAGGAAGAAAGAGCACAGCGAATAGGTTTTCACCACGGTGAAATAGTAGCTCTGATACACGTTGACCATGATGAGGATGAAGGCGATGAGGGCGGCCCCGCTCCGGAACCGGGGCCTGACCAGCCGCGCGGCCAGGACTGCCGCCGCCAGGGCGGACAAGAGCCCGATGAGTCCTGTGAACAACCGGCCGCCGGCGACGCCCCAGAGCTTGACCAGCGGCTGGGCCAGGGCATAGACATAGGCCATGACAGGCCCCTGCGTGAAGGCGAAATCGCGATACGGGACTTGTCCTTCCAGGATCAGGCGCCCGGCATACAGGTACCAGCCCTCATCCTGATTGAGTTCCCCATAATACAGGTTGGCCACAAACAGCAGGACGGTCAAGATCAGGACGATGAAGGCAAAACTGCCGTACCAGAACAGCCGGATCCAGCGGGGAGAATCCATGAAACCCGGATTGAATTGTACTGTTTGGTCGTTCATAAGATAGCCGCAAAGACAAAGCGGGTTACCCGCCGCGTCACTACGTTTGCGCTCCGCAAGCGGTGTGGCAACCCAACATAATCAATCTCGACAGAATCATTGACAACAAAATCATTCGTTCAGCGTTATGAGTGTTCCGGTTTGGTGATCGAGGTTGATCCGGTGGTTTCTTTTAATGATTCTGTTGTAAATGATTTTGACGTAAAAATCTTACGGTTTTGTTTCATCAGGGTTCGATGCTTCCCGAGAGGGATTCCGCCGTTGGCGGGACAGGCGTTGGCCCGTCCCGCGTGAGTGGCTCGTCCGCGGCGGGTGGTGCCCCGTCCGCCGGCGCGGGCGGCTGTTCGGGAGAGGCGGATCGGATGGCGTCACGCACGGATCGGTCCGCCTTTTTGAGCAGACTCTTGAAGACGTCGTCTAGATTGTTGTCCGGGTTGAAGAGCGCCCGTGTAAATGCCGCTTCCAGGTCGTGGTCGCTGAAACCGGTCGGTTCCGTCAGTGTGCCGCCGATGGGCACGGCGATCGTGAAGGTCTCAGGCGGTTCCACGCCGCCCAACTTTTCGAGGCGGGCGGCCGAGACCTTGATCTTTTCGGTGGTCAGGTTCACAACGGAGCGGCTTTCATCGAAAACGCCGTTCCGGCAGACGAGATGCAGACGGGTGGAGATGAAGCCGCCCTCGATATCGACTTTCGATGCGAACGGGGCGAAAAGGCGGACATCCACAGACTCCATGGAGCCGTCGAGATCGAAGCTGGGCGCGGCGGGATCCACGATCGGCGCCAGCCGTCCGGAAAACACAAACGCGTATTTCCGGTCCCGGGATGTGAGGGCGCCATCGAGCTGGAACGTTCCGGAGAGCGTTTCGGGATCCCCGAAGGTGGCCGCGTTTCTGACCTTCAACCGCGCTTCGAGTCCCAGCGAAAAGGGCGGCTGGGAAACCGCTTCGTCGAAATACTGGAGGAGGAGGCGCGCATTCAATTGGCCCACGCGGATTGGGGGGAGGGATTTGGGCGTGGAGGACTGGGCTGTCGAAGCCGGACCCTTCGGAGGCGTCGGGGCGGGTTTTTCAGGGCGCGGTCCGCCGGCCGGCCGCTCGCTCGTTCCCCTCAGACGCTCCAGGACTTTCTTCAGGTTGATATCGCCCTCCTTGTTCCGGATCACCGTGAGGATGGCATCGTTCAGCGAGAGCTCATCGATGTCCGTCGCACCGCCCCGGATCAGGCTGAGCAAGCCCAGGTTCACGGCGAAGCGCTGGACCAGCAGCATCGCCGAATTGTCGAATCCCTCCGGACTGGCCACCCGGACGTTCCGGACAACCGCCTTGCCGCCGAAGAGATTCACGCCGACTTCCTGCGCGCTGACGTCCACGTGTAAGCGTTGTTTCACGGCGGGCAGGACAACCTCGCGCACGGCTTTCGTGACGCCGCGGGAAAGCAGGACGTGCAGGGCCGGCAGAGCCGCGGCGATCAGAAGGACGAGAAAAAAAATAATTTTTTTCGCCATTATGCGGAGAGTTCTTCCAGAATGGTTTTCAAGCGCTCGCCGTCCTTGTCCGACAGGCCCGGCGACAACAGCGACAGACTGACGCAACGATCGCGCAGGATGGCATGGGCGAGTTTCTGGACGTCGTCGGCGGTGACGGCGGAGACGGCTTCGATGAATTCATCCGGCGTGATGGCGCGGCCATAGGTGAGGATGCTTTCGCCCATCCACATCATCTGGCCGGACGTGCTTTCCAGGCCCAGGCGGAGCTGGCCGACGATGTATTCCCGGGCCCGCTTCAGCTCGTGGGCGCCCACGGTTTCCTCTTTCAGGCGGTTGAGCTCGCGAACGATGAGGGAAAGGGCCTTTTCGTTCTTCGCCTTATCCAGACCCGCGCTGATGGCCAGCACGCCGGTTTCGGCGAACAATTGAAAGCTCGAATGGACGGAATAGGCCAGACCGTGTTTTTCGCGGACGATCTGGAAGAGGCGCGAGCTCATGTTCTCGCCGAGGATCACGGACAGCACCTTCAAGGTGTAACGCCGTTTGTCGAAGCGTCCGAAAAGGCGAAAGCCCATGGCCAGGTGGGATTGCTCGATGTCTTTAGCCTTCAGGGCCATTCGCTCCTGGGCGACGGACGGCGTCACCAGCGTGTAGGTGGGTTCGGGGGCGTTTTTGAGGCCTTTCATCAGGCGGGCCACCCGATCCACGCAGGCGTGGTGGTCCACCGGGCCCGCGAAAGTCCAGAGCGTGTTGTCCGGAACGTACTTTTTGCGCTTGAAGGCGACGAGGCGCTCGCGCGAAAGCCCCGTGAGGGTTTCCGGCGTGCCGACGAGCGGGCGGCCGAGCTCATGATCTTTCCAGAGAATATCCGACAGCATTTCCTGAACGACATGTTCGGGGCGGTCCTGGTACATGCGGATTTCCTCGACGATCACGTCGCGTTCCTTATCGATGTCCGAGGGATCGAAGCGCGGATGCAGGTACATGTCGCCGAGGATGGACAGCACCCGCGGCATGTGGTTGAAGGCGACGCGGGCATAGTAACAAGTCATTTCCTCCTGCGTGAAGGCGTTGCAGTAACCGCCATGGCCTTCGATCGACTGGGAGATGTCGCGGGCGGAGAGCTTTTCCGTTCCCTTGAAGAGGAGGTGTTCGATGAAATGGCTGACGCCGCCGAGAGTCCGGGTTTCGTAACGGCCCCCCACGCCGATCCAGACTCCCATGGCCACGCTCTGCACGTGGGGGATCCGGGCGGTGGCCACACGGACGCCGTTGGGGAGGCGGCTGCTGTGAACGTCGAAAAACATGAGATTATCCTTTCGATGCGGGTTTGCCGCGCGGAGGGGCGATGACGGTTTTGAGTTCCGAGAGCGTGACGCGCCCTTCGTAAAGCGCCTTGCCGATAATGGCGCCGACGAGGTTGGCCTTGTCCAGACAACGCAGGGCGGTCAGATGTTCGACGGAGGCGATTCCGCCGGAAGCGATGACGTCGCAGGACACGGCCCGGCAGACGGCGTTGATGGCCGCCGTGTTGGGGCCGGTCATCATGCCGTCCACGGCGGTATCGGTGTAGATCAGGGTTCTCACGCCCGCTTTGGAAAGGCGCAGGGCGAACGTGACGGCGTCGAGCTCGGTCGTTTCCGTCCAGCCCTTCGCCTGGACGCGTCCCTCGCGGGCGTCGATGGCCACGGCCAGCCGGTTTTCCATGGACGCGGCGAGACGTTCCACCTCGTCCATGGCGGCGCAGGCCCGCGTGCCGAGGATTACGCGCGCGGCGCCGCTGTCCAACAGTTCCCGCAAATCCTCGTCGCGGCGCAGACCGCCGCCGACCTGGACGGGAATGTTCACCGCGGCGACGATCCGCTTGATGAGGGCGGTGTGGACGGGCCGGCCTTGGAACGCGCCGTCCAGATCCACCACATGGATGGCGGAAGCGCCTTCGTGTTCCCAGCGCCGGGCCATGCGCAAAGGGTCTTCCTCGTAAACGGTGGTTTCCGAAGCGAGCCCCTGGCGGAGTCGGACGCAATGCCCACCCTTGAGGTCGATGGCGGGAATCAGTTGAAAAAGCGGGCTTTTCATCTAGAGCTTCCCTTTGCTGGATGGCACACCTTTTTCGCGCAGATCCCGGGCCACGGCCGGGCGGAGCGCCCGGGCCAGCGCCTTGAAAATCGATTCGTACGCGTGATGCGGTTCCCCGCCATACAACTGGTTGACGTGCAGATTCATGCGGGCCTCCATGCAGAAGGCGCGCAGGAGTTCCTCGATGAGCCTGAGATCGAAGTCGAGGATGCGTCGCTGCCGGGTGGCGACCTGATAGACGAAGTAAGGCCGTCCGCTCAGGTCCACGGCCAC